>DASYPF010000186.1:0-12277 GCA_036006905.1 Acidobacteriota bacterium | reverse complement strand
CAGTTTGGGTCGGTGTGCGGCAGCGTTGACGCCGGCGCCCACAGAGCCGCGACCGGAAGGGAGCGGCGCGCCGATGTGACACTTTGCGACTGCACCAGCGCGCAGTTGCTGCAACGACGATTGCGGGACGTTCCGATTTTGTGAGTCTGATCGCGATGACTCAATCTGGCGCGCCGCTCCCTTCCGGTCGCGGCTCTGTGGGTGCCGCCAGCAAGCCGGCGGCCGCTGATCATGTGCCATTCTTGGCAAAAAAAAACTTTACAATTTTTTGTCTGTTGCTTGTTCTCTCTTCGCTCGGCTGGCTGCGAACCTTCGGCGAACCTCTGGTTCCCGAACCGTTCTTTTTCCTGCAGCTTGCCGATCCCCAGTTCGGCATGTACACGGCCGATAAGGACTTCCGCCAGGAAACATCTAACTTTGAGTTTGCCATCGCAAACGCTAACAGACTTTTTCCCGCGTTTGTAATCGTCTGTGGCGACTTGATTAACAAAGCGGGCGACCCGGCACAGACAGCGGAATATCTTCGAGTCGCGTCCAAACTCGACCGCTCCATTCGTCTGTACAACGTGCCTGGGAACCATGATGTCGGCAATGAGCCGACTGTCGAATCACTGGCAATGTATCGAAGGAATTTCGGTCCCGACTATTACACTTTTCGCGTGGCGAACATGGCAGGCTTTGTGTTGAACTCCAGCATCATTGCCGCGCCACGAAATGTTCCGCAAGAACTTGCCAAACAGGAATCCTGGCTCAGACAGGAGCTCGAGAGGGCCAAGAACGACGGAATGAGGCGCCTGGTTGTGTTTCAGCACCACCCATGGTTCTTGAGCGCCCCCGACGAAAAAGACCAATACTTCAACATCCCTCTGGAGCGGCGACGTACCTACCTTGAGCTCTTTGCGCGATACGGCGTGAGCCATGTCTTTGCGGGACATTATCATCGCAACGCGTTCGGAAAAGACGGCGCGCTGGAAATGGTCACAACCGGGCCGGTAGGAAAGCCCCTGGGGAAGGATCCTTCTGGATTTCGAGTGGTGATCGTAAGAGATACAGGAATTGAGCACCAATATTATGGCTTGGGCGAAATTCCCAATAAAGTGGAGTTGGCGGAGCGAGCAACCACCGGCCACGAGGAGGTGCGCGAGCACGTCAATATGCAGGAAATATGGCCCCCAGGTATGGCCTTGAGACGATACTTGCGCGCCGGTGTCAGAGCCCGGAGCGTAAGCGACGGGTCCTACCAGACTAAGTCGGCGATCCAAACCTACGTCTGGCAGACGTTGTTACTCTGGCGGGACCCGTCGCTGACGCTCCGGGCTCTGAAGGCTGGCGGATTTGGCGACAGAAACTAGTTGAACGAGCATGTACAACTCTTACCGCTGCTTTGTTGCCCTGTTGACACTGGGACTTTTTGCGTTCGGCTCTGTTCAGCGCTCGCCGGTTCTGCGCACGAGGAAAACGCTTCCCGCCTTTGTCGACCAGGCCTTGGCAGTCGACCCCAGCACAATGAATGGAAAACTGCTGATGGGGTACCAGGGTTGGTTTGGGTGCCCCGGCGACGGCTCGCCGCAAAGCGGCTGGTTTCACTGGTCGCGCGGCGCTCAAACACCGAATCCTGCCAGCGTGACCGTAGACTTCTGGCCGGATACGTCCGAGCTGGACGCCGACGAGCTGTATCCGACAGGCTTCACGCTCGCCGACGGAACTTCTGCGCGACTTTATTCGGCCTACAATTCGAAGACGGTGATGCGCCACTTCAGATGGATGAAGGATTACGGATTGGATGGAGTTTTCCTGCAGCGTTTCTCTTCGGAGCTCGGCAACGCGCGCCTCGTCACTTTCCGCAACCAGGTGGCCCAGAATGTGCGCGCCGGAGCCGAAAGTTACGAACGCGTGTTTGCCGTCATGTATGACATTTCCGGTCAGAACGCGGCAACGCTGGTTCAGGCGCTTAAGAACGATTGGACCTATCTGGTGGATACGTTGAAGATCACAGAAAGCCCGAATTACCTGCAGCACAACGGAAGGCCGGTTCTGGCCATCTGGGGTTTTGGGTTCACGGATCGCTCCGCGACTGCCGCTCAAGCGGCAGAGTTGATCGCGTACTTCAAGTCGAACGCGGAACCCCGGTATCGCGTGACACTCATGGGCGGCGTGCCTACTTACTGGCGGACACTCACGCGGGATTCAAAAACGGACCCGGGTTGGGCGAGTGTGTATCGTTCCTTTGACGTCATCAGTCCCTGGGCCGTGGGCCGCTTCTCCGATGATGCAGGAGCCGACCGATTTAAGAATGATCTGATCGTTCCCGATCTTGCCGAAGCGAAATTGAACAACGCCGAATACATGCCCGTCGTGTTTCCGGGATTCTCCTGGCACAACTTGAATGCCGGACCGTTCAATCAAATTCCGCGAAACGGCGGCCGCTTTTACTGGAGGCAGATTTACAATGCGATCTCGGCGGGATGCTCCATGATCTATGGAGCAATGTTTGACGAAGTGGATGAAGGAACCGCCATGTACAAGCTGGCTCCGACGCCGGCGCAATTGCCGGCCCAGGGGTCTTTTGTCCCGCTGAGCATCGATGGTTATCAACTGCCCAGTGATTGGTACTTGCGATTGGCAGGAGATGCGACGATGATGCTTCGCGGCGAGATACCATTGTCGGCGCAGATGCCTCAGTTGCCGTCGAGTCACCGCCGCAGGCCATGAATAAAGCTATCAGCTGTCAGCTGATAGCTGACGGCTGATCTCTAGTTACGGTGTAACGGCCGCACAAACAGGCAGCTGGTTTTCACGGCAATGCCGTCCCGGACTTGAACATCGAGCAACGCCTGGAAGTAGGGAGATTGGCGCGCGTTTGCAAGACCGCCCCGGGCTCTCTCCAATGTCGACATGCTGTCTTCCGAGGCGGCAAACTCCGCCGCCGCCTGGGTTCCGAGTGTAGAGAGGCCGGCGAGTATCAGGATTCGCTGATTCGGTGTGACCCCCGGAAGCAAGCTAATTAGAGCGTATTCGCCCTGCAATGCTTTCGTTCTATCGTCTCTTCGGAACTCGTAACTGGTAGGCGCCCCTGCCAGCGCGCGACGATCACGAATCAAAAGCCTGCCGACAAACTCCCCCTGCGGTTCCTCAAACACAAGATCGCTTTCGACGGGAAGCCTGCCCAATATTGAATCTTCCAGGCTGGCTCCAAGAAAAATGACATTGCGGTTTCTGATGTCTTCGTAAGAAGTGATGCGACTGCGCTTGACCAGAAAGTCCTGGCCAAACTTGGACAACAGTTTCGCAATTCTGCCCATGGCCACCACCTCTCCGATGCCCGTGTACGAATCAAAATAGTAAAGCGGGCCGGTGTGGCCGGGATGCGGCCCGCGCCGCTCCAACCCCGCCAGGCTGGGTACTCTGGCGCCCATCGCCAGCGAATGACTCGTGTCGGTGTAGTATCGGAACAGGTCTCCATGCTCGCTCATCAAAAACAATGCATTGCTGTAGACAACCAAAGGAGGCTGGCCAGGCTGGATAAAGGGTTGCCACAAAGAAGCGAGAGAAGATGTTTCCGCAATTTGCTCCATCGCCGCATTCGTACCCGTAGCGGGACGAACGAGCAAATAAATGCTCAGCGCCAGATCGACTACCAGCAGCGCTACGGCCACGCCCGGCCAAGTAATCGACAACCAAGTTTGCGCCGTTCGTGCAGCCACCGATGCGGTCGGAACAGCCGGAGCCGTGTCGAGAGTTTGTTCGGGCGATGGAAGCCTGACGTAATCGGGATAGTAGCGGCCACGTGGGATGAAGATTCGGAACGGGTCGTGGGCTCCTTCCGAATTGTAGTATTCTTCGAGCTTCTTGCGAAGGCGGTGTACCTGAACACGGACGATGTTGTCGTTCCTCGGGTCAAAGTCCGGGCGCCGGCCCAGCACCTCGGTAGCGATCGTGTACTCCTTAATCTCGCCGGTTCGTCCATCCAGCGACCTCTGAACAATAAACTCCAGGATGTGGCGCATGGTGTCACAAGAATGGAACGTTCTGCTTTGTTGGATGCGCCTTAACGAAAGGAACCGCTCGTCTATGGTCGTGGAAGTTTTCAAGCCCAAGAGCACACCGACCGTTTTACAGTAACGTAACCTTGTATACGTCAGCCGGGGGTTCGCCTTCTCCCCAACTAGAACTTCACATTCGGGTTCTGCTTAGTTTTCAAGGACAACGGGGCGGGAATCCCGTTTACCCTGGGTTACCCTGTGTCACTTATCTAAATACGATTTTGGGATTATACTCTGTTGAAAGCGACGATTCTCTGAAAAACATTGGAATACGGCTCTCGGGCAAAGATTTGAGCAAGGAGGGGAAATGACCGGATTAAAGCGGCGCGTTTGGGTCCTAACGTTGATAGTAACTCTGATCTATGCAGTCTTCGTCTTCGAAGCTGTTGCGCAAGTCGAGCAGGGAACCATTACCGGAACGGTGACCGACCCCTCCGGCGCAATGGTGCCCAAGGCACGTGTCACGATCAGGAACGTCCAGACCCAGGTGGCGCGAGAGACGCAAACCAACGACGCTGGCCAGTACAGCGTTCCCTATCTGCATCCCGGCCAGTATGAAGTGATCGTGGAAGCGCCCGGTCTCGCCCGATCGCGCGTTGCGGACGTCAATCTGACGGTGGGGCTGACGGCCACCATTAATGTGACGCTAACGCCTGAAGTCGCTCAGACGGAAGTCACCGTCACTGCCAACAGCACGCAACTCGAGCAGCAAAGCGCGTCTCTGGGAAACGTCGTCAGCAGCCAGCAACTGATCGAGCTGCCTCTTTTCGGGCGCAACCCTTACAGCCTGGTAACACTGGCCCCTGGCGTTCTGCCTCGAGGCAATACCGGCACCGGCCCGATCATCGACGGCGGACGCTCCAACACAAGTGAAGTGCTCCTTGACGGCGCCGAGTCGCGCAACAGCACCACTAATGATATCGCTTACACGCCTCCTCTGGAGGTGGTTCAGGAGTTCAAGCTGATTACCAACAGCATGGCCGCCGAATTCGGGCGGTCCGGTGGAGGCGTCATCACCGCCGCCACGCGCTCCGGCGCCAATCAGTGGCACGGAAGCATTTATGAGTTTTTGCGCAACGACAAGTTAAACGCAAACAGTTGGACCACCAATCGTCTGGCACCGCCGGATCCAAGAACGGGTAAAGTAGCTCGCAGCCCTTTTAAGAGAAACGAATACGGATTTACGCTCGGCGGCCCGGTTCTTTTGCCCTCTCTTTACGACGGGCACGATAAGACATTTTTCTTCGTTAACTGGGAGCAAACCAAGCAGCGCTCCCCGGACGATATCATCGCTACGGTTCCCACGGAACTGGAACGAAGCGGCGATTTCTCAAAAACCCTTGACGGCAGAGGGAACCTGACCAGGATTTTCGATCCCACAACATCGAGGCCCGATCCGGCGCGAGCCGGCTTTTTCATCCGCGATCAATTTCAGGGAAATCGAATACAGTCGAACCGGATCGATCCCATCGCACTTAGTATTTTGAAGTTCTTTCCGCTTCCCAATCGCTCCACGCGCACGGAGAATTTTTTCCAACCGGCATCACGCAGCGATGACGCATGGAAATTGTTTTTCCGCGTCGATCACAACATGGGACTCAGGCACCACTTGTTTTTTACTTTCGGCCGTTCGGACAATCCGCGGTTTACTCGCGGCATCAATGAGGCATTTCCGGCTGAAGGAACCAACGGCGAGAAAGGAAAGATTGAAAGCCATCCGCGTACTGCGGTATTGAGCGACACAGTCACGTTCGGCCCGAAATTGATCGGGGAATTCCGGGGCAGTATCACGCGCCACCACACGGTTACTGCGCCACGGAGCGTCGGCTTTGATTATTCGCAACTGGGGTTGCCGTCCACATTAATAAGTTATGGCAAGACGCTGCTGTTTCCGCGCATCGACGTTACCGATGTCGCGTCGTTGGGGCCGGACCGCGCGTCTTTTTTTGATGATGCGGAAAATGCCGCGGAGGCCCAGGCTCATGTCACGTGGTTGCAGGAAAGGCACTCGGTCAAGGCAGGATTCGATTTTACCTTTATGGCCTTCAATGTATTCCGATCGGAGCGTCCGGCAGGCCAGTACGCCTTTGGCCGCGCCTTCACGCAGGGTCCTGACCCGCTCAATACGGCCAGCACCTCCGGTTTTGGGGTGGCGACATTTCTTTTGGGAGCACCCACCAGCGGTCAGATCACGAACGATCCATCGCTGGCCGCTTCGCAAAAGTACTATGCGTGGTATGTGCAGGATGACTGGAAAGTGATGCGCCGTTTGACGCTTAATCTGGGAATACGATGGGAGTATCAGACGCCATGGACCGACCGCTTCAATCAACTGGCCTTCTTTGATCCCAATGCTGTCGAACCCCTCAGCGGTCAGAAGGGCGTGCTTCGTTTTGTCGGCCGCGACGGAAATTCTCGCTATCAATCCGATCCGGATCGAAACAATTTTGCCCCGCGCCTCGGGCTGGCATGGGAGTTCATGGATAAGACGGTGCTGCGCGCAGGCTATGGTCTTTTTTATTACCCGGGCAGTGGAGGAATTGGAGCGGGAGCAAGCGATTTGGGCGGCGGCTTTCTGGCCACCACGCCGGTCTTCTTGGGTCAGGCGCAGGCAGCTCCCAATACTCCGCCGCCCGGCGCCTCATTGGCGAATCCGTTTCTAGCCGGCTTCAACATCCCTCCCACCACTCTGTTGGGAAGCGGGGTGACCACGATGTTTCGCGACTGGATCACACCCTTTAATCATCAATGGAACTTGAACATTCAGCGGTCGGTGGCCAAAGACATGGTAGTCGAAGTGGCTTATGTCGGGAGCCGGGGAGAACACATCTGGGTCAACCGCGCCCGAAACGCAGTGAGTACGGAATTCCTGACGCTGGGTCCGGGTCTTAACTCGCTGGTAGATAATCCGTTTTTTGGAAAGATACCGGGCAGCGTGGGCGCATCGCGCCAGGTCAGGCGATCGCAACTGCTCAAGCCTTTTCCGCATTACGACAGCATCACTCGTTTTCGCGATCCCGTGGGAGACTCGATCTATCATGGTATGACGGTGCGAGTAGACAAGCGAATGGGACAAGGCCTGAGCTTTCAGCTCGCCTATACGGTGAGCAAGCTGATCGATAATGTCCAGGAACGTTTTGGGGCAGCCACGGCCTTTATCGATCCGAACAATCTGTCTCTTGCACGATCAGTCTCTGAAGATGATCGGCCGCAGATTCTAGTAATCAATTATATTTACGATCTACCATTTGGACCCGGACGCAAATGGGCCGGGCAAGGTTGGGCCGCCCGATTGCTGGGAAATTGGCAGGTCACCGGGATCACCAATCTCGCTAAAGGCCGGCCGATTGCAATTTCCGGCCCTAACAATACCCAACTGCCGAGCGTAAGCGCGTATGCTCAGCGCACCAAGTCGCCGCTCCTTCCGAAAGACCAGCAGACGTTGGACCGCTGGTTTGACACGTCGGCGTTTCTTCCGGCAGATGCGTTTACCCTGGGGACTGACTCGCGGACAGAGCCCAACTTGCGTGGGCCAGGAATAAAGACCTTCGACATTGGACTGCACCGCAACCAGCGGATAAAGGAGCGCGCCAACCTTCAGTTCCGCGCTGAATTCCAAAACGCCTTTAATACTCCGCAGTTTGCCAACCCGGTCTCAAATCTCACAGATCAAAATTTTGGCCGCGTAACGTCGGGAGGCTCGCCGCGACAGATCCAATTTGGACTGCGGCTATCGTTTTAGGCGGTCGATAGCAGCAAAATGAACGAGACGTAAAGGGGTCTGGGGCTTGAGATCGAGTAGCGAAGGGCGCGTTGCAAAAATCGTTAGGCACCTCAGCTCGCGTTAGGCGGCGCTAGAGTGGCCTACGGCGCAGCGCGGCTAAGTCTTGGCGCCGATTAAATCAAGATGCCGCCCGGGCCAAGGGGGCGGGCGGGAGATGTTCCTTCGCCTTCTGCGCAAATCCATTCGAATGCAAACGATACTCTCACAGAATTCTGAGACAAACCTCAGAAGTTGTTCTAGCGAACTACTCTGAGATCCTTCACTTCGTACCCCTGGGGAACGGCCGGAGCGTGGAACAGTTCCGGATTAGGCTCTATGCCCGTGATGAGCTCCGTGGCTCGCACGGTCTTTATAAGTTTCCCCTCCGGAGAGTTTTCTTTAAGCTGTATGTAAGCGGGAAAGTGAGCAACCTCGTCAAACCACGTCTCACCCGAGCTCGCTCCTGTTACCGGCTCGACCACACAAGTTCGGCCTAAGTAAACCTCTCTTCTAACATCACTGGGCCACTTTTGAGGACGAAATGTCTTGAGCTTAACCGGATTCTTCGAAAGTACCACGATCTTTCTTGGAATGATGATCTCGTATTTAGTGCCTTCCGGGACACTTGCAACACTGGTTAACCACGGAGTGGCCTCTTCAGTGTTTAAATCGATTAACTCATTCTTGCGGTACTCCGAGCCTTTAGAGTCACGGGCGTAGTACTCCTGAATCTTTTGCACTAGTTTCAAACTACCATCTGGGCGTACAAGCTCGATCGTTCTGATAAATTTGACTTGGACGGGCATGACTCCAGTTGCAACATCCTGCCCACGTGCCGTCTGGTAAATAGATAGAAACAATACAAGTGAGAAAACAATCCTTTGTAGCATAACAGGCTCCTATCGGCAGAAGGCCTTCCTCAGTGGTTCAGACGCACCGGTCGACGCACGCGTTCCAATTATCTTCGCACACGCAACCACGACAGACGTGGGTGCTACCGTCCGCAAGGTGATACGCTATTTCTCTGCATGTACCACATACATAGCACTCCGAGGCGGACCAATTAAGTTCCCAAACTACGTATTGGGCATAACAGTAGGAGGAGAGATCCACGTTGCAGATGCCCTGCGCTGGTAGCTGAGGTCCAACCGAATTGAGAATAAATCCGATTACGATCAACACCAGAATTCTTCGACATAGTATTTGCATACAAACCACCCCCTTAGATACTATTATGGTCTTGAAAGTTTCTAAGTCGATAGCGAACCTTTCCGGTATTCTTCCCAAGAGTGCAGGTCCGGTGCGCTGCCGACCTTTTCATCCTGCTCGATAAACAATAAACAATCGCTTTGGCCCGTGACTTGCCGCTCGATACGGCCTCGATCGCACGAGCCGGAGCAAAAATGGGTCAGAACAGGGCAGCACCAACTCGTGGGCAATAACTACACCTACCACAACTGGAATCGAACGGCCCAACTGTTGGCACCCAAGCTATGATTAACATTGGGGAGATTAACCATGAAGACTAGCTCGATTTTAATCTTAACGTTATGCCTTCTGGTGGGCGGGGGATTGCTTTTCGGCCAAGACCCACAGGATGCAAACAGAAATCCCAACGCCGCATCCGTGCCGCCAGGACAAAACCACTCGCTACGGCCCGATCATCTGACACCGGGAGGGAAATTCAACTATGCGCTGCACGATTCCCTTCTTTCGCCGATTTCCTACGTCAAAGCCACAGCCGGAGCCGCTTTCTCAGAAGCGGTAAATACCGCCGGTGATCGGGGATTTGGCTGGGGGCCCGACGGCGCCGCAAAACGTTTTGGCGACCGCATGGGAGGGACGATCATTCATGACTTTGCCGGATACTGGGTGACCGCATCGATTTTCCATCAGGATCCGCGCTATCACCACTCACCAGATCACCGATTGGCACATCGCGTACTGTGGGCCGCTTCCCGGGTCTTTGTCGCTCGCGGCGACAACGGCGGGGATCAGTTCAACATATCCAACATGGTCGGCATAGCGTCCAGCAACGCCGCTCAGATCGGCTGGACGCCGCAGCAGGACTTCACTGCTCAAAGATATTTTCGAAGGTTTGGAAAATCTATTGCACTGAACATGGGAGCAAAGATTGTCAAGGAATTCATCACTAAGAACAAGAACCCATGAGCAGGCAAATCAAGCTGTGGCACGATGCTTGCGACCATGGCGGTGCCCCGACTCGGCTGGGACGCCAATTCTCTATGCTGTGGCGATTCGCTGTGACGACCGCACTCGTATGCACTCTGGCAGCTTCCTCGTGGGCACAACAAAGCCAGGCACCGCAGCCTGACCCGCCGCAATTGCCGGTGGCGATCGGTAATTCCAATCGCTCAGCCCAGCCTCTAACGCCTGCGGGAAAACTGAACTATGCCATCCAAAGGGCCCTGCTTTCTCCCACGGCTTACTTGACTGCCGCTGCCGGCGCCGGATTCTCTATGGCGATCGACGAAGACAGTGATCAGGGCTATGGAATGGGAGGCAAAGGTTTTGCCCGTCGCTTTGGAGATCGTTTCGGAACGACCTGCGTTAGTGAGTTGACCGGCTCCTGGATTGCAGCCTCGATTTTACGGCAGGATCCCCGCTATTTTCCTTCTCCCAAATCTGGTTTCGGCAACCGGATCGGCTACGCAGTCAGTCGCGTTTTGGTGACGCGTGGTGACGATGGGAATTCGCAATTCAACGCATCCAATCTTACCGGCCTTGCGGCGGGAGCGGGGGCCTCGATCGCTTGGCATCGCGCCCGCGATCGCAGCGTGAAAAATTACTTCGCGACTTTTGGCGCTTTTATTGGATTCGACGCAGCCTCCAAACTAGCCAAGGAGTTCTTCGGAAAGAAGAACAAGCCGTAAAGTAAGAAACAGTCTACAATCTTTACAACGGAAAAAAGGCATGGCTCGAATGCGGAGGCGGCAGTATCTCTTATATCTGCTGGTGGCAAGCTTATTGGTCGCGCCGCTTGTCGCCACAGGCTGTGCCGCCCGGCAGCAGCCTGCTCCTCAGGCGGGCCCGCCCCGCAAACAAGCGCATGCCCTGAAAGAGTTCAATGAGGAAGTGCAGAAGTACATGAAGCTGCGCAACCGCGCGGCTGCGAAAATTCCTTCGCTGAAAGACAAGGCCACTCCAGAAGAAATCGTTGCTCATAGAAAGGCGCTTGCCGACGCAATACGCGCGCACCGTCGTCACGTAAGGCGGGGAGACATTTTCGAGTCCGGCAGCGGAAAGTTGTTGGTGGCGGTGATTCAGAAGAATCTGAACGGTCCCGGTGGAGCCAGATTACGGGCGGCCATCACGGATCAACTCCCCAGAAAAATCTTCTTAACGGTCAACCAAGATTATCCGGACGACGCTCCATTGTCGATGATGCCTCCCGAGTTGCTGCTGCAGCTCCCCACACTGCCTAAAGAACTTGAATATCGATTTATCGGCAAGCATTTAATCCTACTGGACGTGGAGGCCAACCTGATACTGGATTATGTACCCGCTGTCCTGCCTTAGGCTTCGCAGCTTAAAACAACTAGGCGGGCTGCTGGTCCCCGTCCTGCTTGTTCTGTTATGCCTGCCGGTTCTGGGGCAGGAGCTGGCCCTTCCAGCCAAACCAGACTCACTGCATTTTGCGGTCATTGGAGACAGCGGCACAGGCCAATCCGCGCAGTATCAAGTTGGCGAATTGTTGGCCGCGTACAATACGAAATTCCGTTACGATCTGGTGTTGATGCTTGGGGACAATATTTACGGAAGCAAGAACCCCCAAGATTACCGAGCCAAGTTCGAGCTCCCCTACAAAAAACTGCTGGATGCGGGGGTCAAATTCTATGCAGCGCTGGGCAACCACGATCCGCGAGACCAGGTCTCTTACAAGCTGTTCAACATGGGCGGCGAGCGCTATCACACGTTGAAGGCGCCCAAAGAAGATGTCCGATTCTTCGTGCTCGACAGCAACTATATGGACCAGGTGCAGCTTGGGTGGCTGGACAAAGAACTTGCCTCTTCAAAATCCAAATGGAAGATTTGCTATTTTCATCACCCGCTATATTCATCGGGCGGCCGTCATGGATCGGACATCGAATTGAGAAAAGTCCTGGAGCCTCTTTTTGTCAAACATGGCGTCAGCCTGGTGCTGTCGGGCCACGATCACTTTTACGAACGCGTCAAGCCGCAGAAGGGAATCTACTATTTCGTCTGCGGAGCAGCAGGACAACTGGCTCCCGGCGACATTAAGAGAAGCGACCTGACCATCAAGGGCTTCGACCGCGACAATCACTTCATGCTGATGGAGATTGACGGAGACAATCTTTATTTTCAAACGATCTCACGCGCGGGAAAGACGGTTGACTCAGGCATGTTGCTTCGCCCGGCAATCAAACCCGAAGTGACTGGCGCCGGAAAATGAAAAGGGTCAGCGGTCATCAGTCATCGGTCATCGGTC
>DASYPF010000185.1:0-17569 GCA_036006905.1 Acidobacteriota bacterium | reverse complement strand
GTGGGAGGCCATCGAAGTGGGTGAAGAAAAGTAGCCCTCGGTTTGAAATTGCTGGCGAGTACTTCGAATACCATTGGTACGAGCATCCCGGTATTGGCAAGGTCGAACTGAAGAGGAAGCGAGTGAGTCAACGATGATTGTCAAACTGCGACGGAAGAACCCACGGTATCGTGATCTGACGCCGGGTCAGCCCTACGTTGTCATTGGTATCGAGGCGGATGAATTTCGGATTCTAAACGACGCCGGTCGACCGTACCTTTACCCCCCAAATTTATTCCAGGTGCTCGATCCTCATGAACCGGGTGATTGGCTTACCGAATTCGGTGACGACGGTGAGCGGTACGCATATCCGTCCCCCCTTAACGAGCCTGGCTTCTTTGAAGACTTTTTCGACGACAAGCCCAAGGCCGTAAGAACGTTTTGGCGGGTAGTGAACCATCGGCTGGCAACTGTTGCCGGAGTTGCATAGCCCGGCCGGGCCAGCTAACACTGGCATGCGGCCGACGCGCCACCGCGATTCCCTTGGATCGATACACTTCCTGGCGCGCGGCTGATGCCCGGGCGTTAGACATAAAGAGGCAAGAGCATGCCATTAGCAATAATTCGGCCCATGAATTACCAGCAATTTGTGGGCATGATTGGCAATTCGCTGTGGCAACTTATTGGCGTGCTCGAAAACCATCCAATTGGGGGATGGTGTAATGCCCTTCAGCGTTATCAGTTCAAAGGAATGAATCATGTCGCTGGCCAAAATGTAAGAATTAAGTTTCATCAGGCTCTAACTAACGCAGTGAAGTTAAATGATCGCATCGGCGTCGCAAACAATATATTGCAATGGGGAAACATGAAGCCGATGAATGACAAAATGCGAAATAGTTTAGAAGCAAGTCTCCTTTCGTTAAACGATGAAGCGAAGGGCAACCTTAATCATGTGTGTGTGGAGCGTATAGCATCAATATCCAAGATTTACGAAATGTGGAATCCTGCTGCCTGGGT
Organism: Acidobacteriota bacterium; assembly: GCA_036006905.1. Classification (GTDB taxonomy): domain Bacteria; phylum Acidobacteriota; class UBA6911; order JACQSX01; family JACQSX01; genus DASXTB01. The sequence goes on along the minus strand of DASYPF010000185.1, from coordinate 16,573 downwards.
TATCTATGATTCGTATTGCGCTAAGGGACTACAATGGCTTGTCTCACAATTTTGGAATCAAGATGCCAATGAACTTCACGCGAACATATTGAAGCTTCCATGGCCTCCTGGCCGAGTTGGAGCGCCAGTGCAGGGTTTTCCACGACTTGGCACCGAGCAACAAGCTAGGCTTGCATTCATTTACGCTTCATGGCTATGTAGGGCGATAGCAGCGAGGTTAAATGAAAACAGAAATCAAGAATTATAGTGGCAGGCCTACCATGTTGAGATGGTCGCTTTTCAAATTGGGCATGAAGTATGACTGCCTAACAAGGCAAATCCACGCGGACGTCAAGCTCCGCTACGCTCCGTTTGCCGGCCGGTGACTTGCGTCGTTAGACCGCCTGGAGGAGTTAGAGGGCAACTGTAGTAAAATGGGACCCACGAGGAGTCGGCAGTACGATCCCTCCGCCGTGAACCGCATGAGCCTGGTCCAGCGTGTTGGTTGCGCGCCCGCAATTTCTGCCTTTCGGTAAATCCACCCGTTCTTTAGCTCTCACTAGGCTTGCCTGCCGTGACTGCCCCAGATTCCTCGAGCGGGCGCCTGGCGGGCTCACTGGGGAAATGTTCGTCGATCAGCGAGAAATATTGCTCTTCCTCCTGGGCGAAGTGAAGCCTCAGGAGGGCATCCAGTCCATACAGTACTCGTCTCAGATCGCGCACGTCTTCCGGAGTCGGCGGCCCATCTTCGGGAAGATCTTCTAAAAGTCGTGCAAAGAGCCGGATCAGGTGAACAATTTCACCATGAGCCCGGCTCATCGTTCCTGTCGGGTCTTCTCCTCCGATCAGCTCGGCAACAACCGGATAGACGGTGGCATCTTCGGACTCCTCGTGCGGAACTAACTCTTCCACAAGAAACTGTTTGATTTTCTCTAGCTCAGCTCGCACCTCTTGCGGCGAGAAGACATCCAGGCTATCCGCCACCATCCTCAGCCGCTTGACTTTGGGCAGGAGGATTTTGTGCTCGGCCTTGAAGCGATCGCGCGTTTCCATTGCGCCGGCGCTTTTCCATTTGCCAAAACGATGTTCACGCAGCGCCCGCAGCGCGTTGAGGATCACAGCGACATCGATCGCCTCTTGAAGAAGCGCTCCTGGGACGGGCGGCAGCAGTCCCATGAGTGCAAAAAGCATTGCTCCGAAGGAGAGAGCCATTCCCGCGAGTACACTTTGTAGAGCAATCGCGCGCGCCTGGCGCGCGATCCGAACAGCCTCGACAAGGCGGTCGAGACGGTCAACCAGCAGGACCACGTCAGCGGCTTCCGAAGATGCCGTCGCTCCACGTGCTCCCATGGCCACGCCAACGTCAGCCGCAGCAAGCGCGGGCGCATCATTAATCCCATCCCCCACCATCACGGTGGGGCCGTTCGATTTTTCGGCCCGAACTGCTGCCACTTTGTCGGCGGGGGTGCGCTCCGCCAAAACCAGATCAGCGCCGATCGCTGCTCCTACGACCTCAGCCAAATCCGGATGATCTCCCGTTAAAAGAACAATCCTTTGAAGGCCGGCCCGCCGCAAAGTCCGAATGGTCCTTGGAGTTTCCGCTCTGATCGGATCATCCAGGATCAGTACTCCTGACAAGATGCCGTCGACCGAGACAAACACATTGGAGGATCCTTCCATAGCGGTACGTCTACGGACTTTCCTGGCTTGAGAAGGAAGTGGTGCGTCCATAGAAACCCATTCGCTACTTCCAAGCGCCACTAGGTGGCCCTCGACCCATCCCTTGATTCCAGTTCCCTGTTGCTCGCTTACTGCAGTCGGGAAAGAAAGAGTCAAGTCCCGGTCGTTGGCAGCACGAACAATGGCTGCGGCAAGAACATGAGACGACACTTGATCCAGCGACGCGGCCAACCGGAGAAGCTCATTGGAATCACGCTGATCAAATATTTCTACCTCAGCGACGGTAGGGGTTCCCAGCGTCAGTGTGCCCGTTTTGTCCAATAGCAGGATGCGCGCACGGGCCAGTGCTTCCAGTGCGGCCCCGCCTTTCATGATGATTCCGCGGCGGGCAGCGCGCGAGATCCCGGACATAATAGCGACCGGAGCGGCAAGGATCAGCGGGCAGGGCGTCGCCACAACCAAGACGGCCAGCACTCGAACCGGATCCCCCGAGATGATCCACGCGATGCCTGACACAAGGAGGGTCAGCGGCAGAAAGAGAAGCGCGTAGCGATCGGCCAGGCGGACGAAAGGCGCCCTGGAAAACTGGGCCTCCTGGACAAGTCGGACAATTCCCGCGTAGGTACTTTCGTTGGAAGTGGCCACGGCCCGGAGGTCGAACGGCCCGCCGGCGTTCACAGTCCCGCTGCAAACCCGTTCGCCGATCCGGCGTTGGACTGGCCTTGACTCGCCCGTCAGGGTGGACTCATCCAGAACGGCGATGTCCGCTGCGATCACGCCATCCACGGGAACAACCTCTCCCGGTTTGACTAACAACAAGTCGCCTGGTCGAACGTCGTTGATGTCAGGAGAGGCGAGCTTGTCACCGTCGTACTTGTGGACCACCCGAGGCGCTCTCTGCAACAGAGCAGAAAGCTCCCTTCGCGCTCGTGAACCGGCATAGGCTTCAAGGGCCTGACCACCAGTAAGCATCAGGGCGATTACCGCACCAGCCAGATATTGGCCCAAGGCCAAAGCACCGCCCATTGCCAACAGGGCGATGATGTCGACTCCCGGCTCCCGCCGAGCGAGCTGCTTGATCACAGAAAAAACCAGGGGCAAGAGTGCCACGGCGGTTGTGCCAGCCCAGATGGGAGCCGCGGCTACTTCGCCGGCAAAGAGCCGCACGGCCAAGCCAAATAGAATTCCGGAGAGCGTCACGGCCAACAGAATTTTCGTGATTTTTCCGGACGTCTTGCTCGACTCAGAGTTTTTCATGGCCGCTTTGGAGACAAACAAAACCGTTACCAACTGCGCCCGCCGCGAGAGAAGAAACTGCCAGTGGTCCTGAGTCGTGAAGAAGTCCGTCGCATTCTCGGGTGTGTGCGCATTCCAGTCTATGGGGCTTGTTTGAAAACCATCTACGCCTGTGGGCTGCGCTTCTTGGAAGGGGCGCACCTGCAGGTGCCCGATGTGGACAGTGCTCGGATGCTGCTGCACATTCATGGCAAAGGGAAAAAAGACCGCTACGTGCCACTGCCCGAGCCGACGCTCCAGATGCTGCGCCTTTTCTCGCGCACCCATCGTTCCCCATCGATCCGCCCCTCGGATCATTCAATCGCTTCCGCTACCCTCTTCCTTCTGCAAAACCGACTGACTGCTTGTGCTCCAAATCGCATTGAAAAATCCAAATACACGCCCCACACATCCCAACCTGGATTTAGTTCAACCCAGGATTTTGTCGCGGCTTATCACTCCGATCTTGCCAGATCTTGCACACTCACGCGCGACAAGAATCCTTAATTCGTTAGGCAACATCGGATCACCCCAAATCATAATCATTTCTTGTTAGCTCTCGCTTCTACTTGAGCGAGCAGTCCATCCAACGCAATCCTATCCAGCAAGCGACCATTCACTACAACAGCATTAATCCTTCGAGTGTTGCTAATGTCTTTGAGCGGATTGGCGTCCAGTAAGACCAGATCAGCGATCTTGCCCTTCTCAACCGTACCGAGAGAATCGAGCTTCTCAAGAAATGAAGCCGCATTGCGCGTGGCAGACTGTAGGGCCTCCATTGGTGTCAGACCGGCGCGCACGAGTAGCTCTAGCTCGTCATGAAGGCTGAATCCAGGAAAGCAGAAAGCATTCAATAAGTCGGTTCCTGCTAGAAACTGCACGCCGCCGCGTCGCATCTCTCCCACTACTTCCAGGTTCTTTTCATAGAGCTTTTTAATGCTGGCATATTCGTCAGCAGAGCGAGTTCTGGAAAGCCAGAGGCGTGTGAGTGAGGCGGGGAGATACTTGAGCCTCGGATCTTGTGCGAACTCACCCAGGCCCGTGTGGCCTATGCCCAGCCAATAGGTTAGTGTGGGGCACTGCCAGGTATGATTTCTGGCAAAGCGCCGAAACAGTCTGGAGGCTTTCTCTCTACTGTATGAATCGACGGCTTTTGGGTATGTGCGAAAGTAGGCTGCTAGGGCGAGGGAGCGATCCCGCTTCGCTATTGCTTCGTTTATTCCTCTTGTGAGTTCCTCTCTCAGCTCAGGCTCCTGCGAAGAGCAACTGATCAGAAGGTTCCACAAATGCTCCATGCTTTTTAGGCCTGCATCCGAAGCTTCTTGCGCACTGACCGAGATTGGCAGATGACCTACGAATGGAATCTTCTCCTTCTTCGATTCGTCGGCGATGGCAAGAAACACGTTCCGTGACAAGAAGTCGTAGATTTTGACAAAGTCAGCTCCACCTTTCTTTGTGGCAGCGACTGCCTGTCGGCCTTCAGCTTCGTCCTTGCACGCAATGGAGTTAGGTACATAGGGCAGCGGACCGTCCACTATTCTTCCTGTGGCAATAATGCGCGGGCCGATTAGAGCGTCTTCATCGATTTCTTTGCGCCACTGATCCCGCAGGGTAAGGTCACCAGCGCCCATGTCACGCACTCCGGTAACGCCGAAGGCAAGATAAAGCGGAAGGAAAAATTCTTTCCGCTCTGACCGCAACGTATGAGTATGTATATCCCATAGGCCAGGTATTAAGAACTTGCCAGTGGCTTCTATGTTCTGCGCGTCTTTGGGTATATGAACTCTCCCTGTCTTACCAATCGCAGCGATGCGGTCGCCAGTAACCAGCACAGTCATATCGGGCTTGGCTGGCGCGCCAGTGGCATCAATGACTGTGACATGAATAAAGGCGAGAGGCTTTTGTCCGCTAATCGGCTTCTGCTGAGCAAACAACAGCGTAGAAAGAAGAAAAAGGAGCAGCATTAGTGTCAGTATCTTTCTCATGACAACCTCCATTAGATGTTGCCTAACACATATATAAAAGGGCAAGCAACGGCTGCTCCCAACCTTTCACCGACCGCACAATTCCTCTTCTATCAATGAATTAAAGATCAAACGGAGACCCCAGCCTTGTTTCTTCCCGGGAAGTGGACTGTGGCAGTGGGTGATTTCACCAATCACGGACGGGCCAAATTTGCGTCGACCCGCCGCGTTTTCAGCCGTCATTTCACCAGGGCAAACCGGCTGCGCGCCGCGCGCTGCTTTGCGGCAGCGGCCTGCTGCAGCGTCTTGACGGCTCTGAATCCCAAATATCCCCGCCGTACCTGCTTTTTTCTTGGATAGACGCGGCCGTTGTAGACAACGATGTAGGCTCTCTCGCTGTCTACTTCTGTGCTGGTCCACCAGTAAATAACCCCTGAATGGACATTCCACAGCGGTGATTCTTTGTCCGGAGTAATCCAATACCAAGGGTGTGCTGTGCGTGGGTTCCAGACGCCGCCACTATTCTTTCCGTGACGGACCATGGAGCGCACCGCTTCGTCGACCGTCGGCAAGCGCCAGATAATCTGCGGCGTTGATGCCAGCGTCTTGCCGTCTTCGGCCAGATAGGAGCAGCTCTTGAGCGCCTGCTGCCAGCTTACGCCGTCCCGTGGCCAACCCGGACCCTCAGGGGCCCAGATGAGCGTGACGCCATTCCCCTGTATGACGCGCGCTTGCAAATCGCCATCGTTGAAACGACCTAGCACACGCCACGCGGGTTCGGCGCCAGACGCCAGGAGAGTTAGGACTGGCAATCCGACCACCAGTGCGTAGGCCCACTTTTGGGGCAGCGGGCGACCGAGCCAGTAAAGCGTTCCGAGGATCAGCAATGGTCCTGACAGTAGCGTAATGGTGGTCCTGTAAAGCGGCCGCAGGAAAATAACCAGCAGCACAGCGATCAACACGTGAGCCCAAAACCCCCAGCGAGGTCTAGCGATAGCAAGCAAAGCCACTGCCACAAAAGCCAGAGGGAAACCGAGATACTGGCCGAACATCAATCCTAGATTCTGGCCGAGCGACTCGCAATACCAGCCTTCGTGAAAATTCTCGATGATTCCCCAAAAGGCCCAGACAGACGCAACGAGCGTGGAGCACCCCACAGCAATCCATCCGACCACCTGTCTGCTTCGGGAACTAATCATCATTGCTTCCCTATTCTTCACCCAACTGGCTGTAACTTACCAGCCGCCCTCCGTGGCAACGGCGGAAGTCTTCGGCGTCGACACGATCCTGAAATGCCACCAGGCTGGGAAGACAACGGTCCCATACCTTCTCATACTCAGCTCCTGTTATCTCCCGGCGGCTTACTTCTGAAGAACAGGGGTGCACGTCGCTGTCCTCCACATAGATTGCTCCTTGCGCGGGGATGAGCACTTGCGTCTTAAAATCGCTCACGCTCAGGCTGCGGTCAATTTTTGGACGGTTCTTCAGATAGCGAACCGCGCAGCGAGGACAACAAACGTCTTCACTTTCGCCGTCCACCTGTTGAATACGAAAGTAGGTCTCCGCGTGAATTGGCCGGTCACAGATCTGACAGGCAGTATGCGAACGCCCCAGATAGCGATAGCTCAGCAATGCGACTAGCGCTGACAACAGCACGATCACTGCAATTCGCCGGATCATATTGAACCTCCGACCGTGGAGTGGACTGTGGCCGGGCGTCGCCCGGATGGAAAGTAGCTGGATCCATGGATGCGCATCCAGAGAAAGTCGTAAGCGGAATCCGGCAGTGCCTCCTTCAAATAAAAGCGGAATGTCCGTGTCGGTCCTCCGAATTCTTTTTCATCCGTTTGCAGCTCGAACTCCCGTGCTGAAGGGAAAGCGAACGATTCAATTTGCCTGTAGGTCCAGACTCGCGAATCCCGCGACGATTGGGAGCGATACACTACTCTGTCGTCATACACTTCAAGGATTCCTTCGGAGCCGCCCAGCACAAGGCGATGCTTGACTGGTACCCTGTACTCGGGTTCTTCTGAGGCCTCCGGGACAATCGCGGTCACGAACGTGCCGGTCATTCTTTGACGCAAGAAATCACTCAGTCTTGCGTCAATAGAGCCTTCGAGGATTTTAAAGCGGTAAATCCGATCCTTTCCCAGCTTCCACTTTTGGTCTTCATAGGTGAGGATCTCGAAATAGGGCGGCTCGAGCGTCAGTTGCTGGATGTCGCTGAACGTCCAGGCAAGGCTTCGTTTCTCGCGATCAGACTTGTACTTGATTCCGACATTGTCCACAGTGACCGTGCCGTGCTGGTTGCGCAGGGTACGGATGTGTTCCACTTTGAATTGCCACACGGTCGATTGAGCGAGAACATGAAGCGCAGTGAGTAACAAAATTGTCAAGAATGTAATAAGTCTTTTCATGGTATTTCCCTTGACTGTAGGGGCGACCCGGTGTGGTCGCCCGGTTCCTCCTTACTTAAGCGCGAATCCCCGTGAGGGCGGCCACGCAGGGCCGCCCCTACAAATGCGAAGGTCTACGTGAGGGCCTCATTCTTCACCTCAAAATGCCACTTCCAGATCTCGTAGATCGCCGGATAAACAAGAAGCTCCAGCAGAAAAGAAGTGAAGATCCCGCCGATCATGGGCGCGGCGATGCGTTTCATCACGTCGGCTCCGGTTCCTGTCGACCACATGATGGGAAACAGGCCCATAAACATGACGCTTACCGTCATCACTTTGGGGCGCAGCCGTTTGACAGCACCATGAATGATCGTCTCGCGCAGTTCTTCTTTAGAACGAATGCCCGATTTCTGCCTGCGGTCCTGATACGCCAGGTCCAGATAGAGGAGCATGAAAACGGCCGTCTCCGCGTCCACGCCCATCAGGGCAATCAGACCCACCCAGACGGCGATGCTGGTGTTGTAGCCGAGCAGATACAGCAGCCAGATGGCGCCCACTGCGGAAAACGGCACTGCGAGGAAAATTATGAGGGTCTTGACCACCGAACGGGTGTTGAAATAAAGAAGCAGAAAAATGATAAAAATCGTGACCGGCACGACGACTACCAACTTCTCCTTGACCCGCTGCATGTTCTCGTACTGCCCGCTCCATACCAGCGTGTATCCGGCCGTGAGCTGGACTTTTTTGCGCACGAGGCGCTTGGCTTCTTCAACGTAGCTGCCAACATCACGGCCGGAGATGTCGATGTAGACATACCCGCTCAGCATTCCGTTTTCGTTTCGGATCATGGCAGGTCCGGACAGCAGCGTGACATCCGCCAACTGGGCCATAGGAATCTGGCGGCCACTCGGGTCGGTTACCAGGGTCCGCCGCAGCCGGTCTACGCTGCTGCGGTAGTCGCGAAAATATCGGACATTGACGGGATACCGCTCGCGCCCTTCAATGGTTGTGGTAACGCTCTCGCCGCCGACGGCCGACATCACCACATCCTGGACATCATCGATGCGCAAGCCGTATCGTGCAAGCTCCTCGCGTTTCAGGTCAAAATCCAAAAAGTAACCGCCCGCGGTGCGCTCGGCAAATACGCTGGTCGTTCCTTTGACATCCTGCAGAACCATCTCGATGTGCCGCCCGATCTCCTCAATTTTTTTCAGGTCCGAGCCCAGGATCTTGATGCCGACCGGAGTACGCACGCCGGTGGTGAGCATATCCACCCGCGCCTTGATCGGCATAGTCCATGCGTTTGAGACACCGGGGATCTGCATTACTTCGTTGAGTCCCCCAGGTCCGTAGATCAGGTCTTGCAGCGAGATGTGATCCGACCAGACGTGGCGCAGGATTTTCTTAAGCCACTCTGGCGCCCTGGGAGAATACCAGCGATCAACCTTGCGCCACTCGCTTTCCGGTTTTAGGAGCACCACTGTTTCCATCATCGAGAAGGGCGCCGGATCGGTGGCTGTTTCGGCCCGGCCTGCTTTACCAAAAACTCGCTCTACTTCTGGAAATGTTCTGAGCAAGCGGTCCTGGGTCTGGAGTAAATTTTCCGCTTCCGTCACCGACAGGCCAGGCAGCGTGGCTGGCATATAGAGCAGGACACCCTCATTCAGGGGTGGCATAAATTCGGAACCGAGCTGATTGAAAACTGGAATTGTCGCCAGGACCAACAGGGCGGCCAGGAAAACTGTCAAGTATTGGTGCCTCAATGCTAGCTCCACGGCCGGCTGGTACAACTTCATCAGAGGCTGGCTGATAGGGTGATGCTCCTCGCTGTGAATCTTTCCCACCAATATCGCGTTTGCAATTCGAGAGAGGAAGTGAGGACGAAAGGTGTATTCCTTCATGCGAATGAGCAGTAGGAGGATCGCCGGACCGAAGGTGACGGCAAGAATCGCAGCCACAATCATGGAGAAGTTCTTCGTGAATGCCAGCGGCTTGAAAAGCCTTCCTTCCTGCCCTTCCAGAGAAAAGACGGGCACAAAGGAGACGGCGATTACCAGCAGCGCGAAGAAACTCGGGCCCCCAACTTGCTTGACCGCAGAGATGACCACGGTTTTGTAATCGCCGGGCCGCCCGTCGTGTTCCCACTGCTCCAGTTTCTTGTGTGTTTGCTCGACCACCACGATTGCCGCGTCGACCATCGCGCCGATCGCCACTGCAATTCCACCCAGAGACATGATGTTGGCCGTGGCTCCCATGGCGTGCATCGGGATGAACGAGATGATGATAGCGATGGGAATGGTCAAAATGGGGATGAGGGCGCTGGGAATGTGCCACAGAAAAATCAGTATCACTGCGCTGACGATAGCCAGTTCCTCACCCAATGTTCGTTTCAGGGTATCGATCGATCTAAGGATCAGGTCGGAACGATCATAGGTGGTGACGATCTTGACACCTTCCGGCAAGTTCGGCTCAATCTCCTTTAACTTGGCTTTGACGCGCTCGATCACCTGGAGGGCGTTTTCGCCGAAGCGCATGATGACAATCGCTCCCACTACCTGCCCTTCACCGTTGAGTTCAGCTATTCCTCTTCGCAAGTCGGGACCGAGCACAACCGATCCCAGTTGCTTTACCAGCACCGGAGTACCGGTTTTGGGATCGTTTGCGACTACGGTGTTCTCCACATCGGAGACGGATTTGATGTAGCCGCGGCCACGAACCATGTACTCGCGCCCGGTGAACTCTACCAGCCTGCCTCCCACATCATTGTTGCCCTTTCGCACTGCCTGAACGACGGTATCCAGAGACGTGTTGTAAGCCAGCAGCGCATTGGGATCGAGGTTGACTTGATACTGGCGAACAAAACCACCGATGGGAGCGACCTCTGCGACTCCCGGCACCGCTTGAATGTAGTAGCGGAGGTACCAGTCCTGAAGCGTGCGCAACTGCGCCAGATCGCGCTTTCCGCTGCTGTCCACAAGCGCATACTGGAAAACCCAGCCAACGGCCGTCTCATCGCGCGCCAGTTCCACTTTGACGCCTTCGGGCAGGCGCTGAAGAATGTTGTTCAGGTATTCCAGCGTCCTCGACCGCGCCCAGTAGAGATCGGTCCCTTCCTCGAAAATGATGTAGACATAGGAGTATCCGAAGTCCGAGAACCCACGGATGTCCTTGGCGGCGTGGCAAAAGGAGATGGCCTGACTTCCTCAATGCGGCCAAGCGATGCCTCCGGTTGGCGATAGAGCAGGCTGTTGAGCAGGGCAGTCGAAACCTCTTCGCGCTGTTGCAGGACCACTCGCCGGTCGAGCAGCTTGGAGACGTCGACCTGCGCCTTGACGACATCCTGCTGGATTCCTTCGCCGACACGGTACTTCGCCTCCGATATCTGAGCGAATTTCTGGAGCAGATCCTTGTTCTTTTCCACGATCTCCAGCGACTTGGAAATCAACCAGTGCTCGTAGTAGGCCACCTTCACTTCGGCGACTATTTGGCGGCGGAGTTGCTCGTAGCTCCACCATTCCATTTCCGATTCCATCGATGCCACCCGGCCCTGCAGGCGGAGTTTTCCCGGAAAGGGAATTTCCTGGGAGAAACTGACGATTCTTCCGCTGCTCGGATCTCCTCCCTGAAGGGTGGGCGGGATCAGGTTGCCCATGGTTTGAAAGTTCACCTTTGGCTCTGGGAGCGTGGTTGCGGGCGCAACCAGAGATTTTTTTGCATCGAAGCTGCGCCGGCCGGCCTGAAGAAGCGGATTCATCGCCAGAGCTTCGTCCACCATTTCGGACAGGCTTACCCTGTGCCGGCCGCCCTGCAAGGTTGCATCCTCTGCTTTGTCGCCTCTCATTGGCAGGGCCAATAGGAACGTGATCGTGACAACGCCCGCCCGGACTTTTGATTTGCTCACACAAGAACTCATATTAATTTCCTGCCGCTGAATGTTGGAAAACTCACACCCGTAGGTGCGAAAAGGCAAAACTTCGGACGTCGAGAGTGAGATCAGACTCTCAAAACGAGGAACTGACCGTGGGGCGGCGATGGACTGACACTCGTATCTTCAGTCAATCCGATAGCGGGATGTGAATTTGCCGCGACAGGGACGGCAGTGGAGGCCGTCAGGGGAGACGAAAACTCGAATCCTCGAGGAATCGGGCTGTCACTTTCATGCTGGCGATCTTGGCAGGCGTAGCGGTTAGTGGCCACCGGAGAAGTTGCTTGCCTCTCGTGGCACGAGCGGCCCGGATGGCCCTGCTCGGCGTACTGTGGCATTTCTACAGCGCACCGCAAAGGGCAGATAACTGCAGCGAGTGTTTGGGCACTCCAAAACAGCGTCAGAAGCATCATTAGAATTTTGCTTGCCCTTTGCTTATCCATACATCTCCTCTAGGATTGTGTATAGCAAGTTCCGGGCCAATGTAGGGTGAGGCGGACGAGTGGTGCGTTTCTGGCGACAACCGCTTGGTTAGTGCAGAAGTCTTTGATTCCGGTTTGTTGCGTTATCCGGAGGATTCGGTACTCACCTGCATTGTACGCAGCGAGGACCAGCGACCAGTCACCAAACATTCGGTACAGGTCACCCAGATAGCGCGCGGCGGCGCGAGTTGATTTTTCCGGATCGTAGCGCTCGTCGATGTTCCTCGTTTGCTTCAAGTCATACTGCGTGCCGGTGCCGCTCGAAAATTGCCAGATACCACTGGCCCCTGTCGTCGATTGAGCATAGGGGTTATAAGCGCTTTCGATCAGACCTACAAAGATCAGATCTTCCGGAATGTTTTCATCCCGGAATATCTTTCGCATCATTGCTTCATACCGCTCGAGGCGCTTGAAAGCCGTTCGCGCGACGGATCGGCCTTTGCCTTGAAAGTATTCTATGTAGCGCTGAACGCTGTCCTTGGCCTCAAAGTGAAATTGGTTACCGGGCGCAGCCCCAGGTGCCACGGTTTGTTTCAGCGAGGCGATCTCGTGAGCCAGGTTCAGGAAATAGGTGTGCAAGTTTGCGTCATAAAATGCTTGCTCGCCGGCGTCCAGAATGATTTGGAGGCCGCGGGCAAAGTTGGCTTCGGCGCTGTCGCGTTCTCCGCGCTTGTACAACGTTTCGCCCTCCCGATAAAAGCCTTCCGCTCGGCCGCGCAGGTCGGCCAATTCAGCTTGACGCTCCACGTTCTTCTGCAGCCCTTGCAGCAGCGCTACCGTCTCCTCGGGTAAGTCAATCTGCGCGCGCGTTCGTTGCGACGCCGGCTTCATGGATGACTTCGGCTGATTTTGCCTTGCATTGATTTCTGCTGACCACAGCCCTACACAGACGGTCAGCGCCAGAATCGCAGCAAGGTGTGAAAAAATCCGATCCGCGAATTTTATAATCCGTGAAAAAGATCGATTTACTGGCCAAGCAATCGAGATTTTTCTCACCGCTGAGGCGCGGAGATCGCAGAGTTGACGCAGAGTTAGGGCACTCTGCGAACCTCGGCGGGCTCAGCGCCTCAGCGGTGAAATTAGTTTTTTTCATGGCGATGAATTGCTTCTCAAGTTCTTAGAAACGCTAATCCGCGAGCAGCATCTTCGCGCTCAAAACAGCTTGAGGAACACAATCACGGCTCGATGATTTTTCCCACGCTTCCCGTGCCGCCACGGCTATGATTTTCTGTGCCCGTTCAGCCTCATTGACGCGCACGGCGTAATGCGCATCAACCAGCGTTTGGACACTGTCGAGATCGTAGAGAAAAACAGATTCCAACCGATCGACGCCGGGATCCACGTTGCGGGGCATCGATAAATCCAGAATCAGCAGCGGCCGATTTCGCCTCAACTGTGCCACCTTCGCTGCTTGGTCATTGTTCAGCAGGGGCTCACCTGAATCTGTGGCCAACACGGCAATGTCAGTGTCAACCAGCGCCGATCGCCACTGATCAAAATCTACAACTTTCCCTCCGAGCTCTGCAGCCAGGCTTTCTGCTTTGGCCCGCGTACGGTTGGAGACCGTAAGCTCCACTCCACGCTTGGAGAAATGTCTTGCCACCGTGCGCCCCGTTTCTCCTGCCCCGACGACAAAGCAGCTTGCGTCCTTCCAGGTTCTCCACGATCCGGTGCGCCAAGGCCACAGCGCAACTCCCGGTGGAAACCGGAAGCTTGGTGATCGAAGTCTCATTGCGCACCTTCTTAGCCACGTGAAAGGACTTCTGAAAAAAAAGGTTGAGCCACTTGCCGGCAGCGTTCAACTGAAGTGACCTTTGATAACTTTCTTTCACCTGCCCCAGAATGTGGGTCTCCCCAATGATCTGGGAGTCCAGGCTGCTGGCTACTCGAAACAGGTGCTCAACTGCCCGTTGGCCGCGACGAAAGTAGAAAACGCTGCGATCCAGCAGAGAAACTCCGGACACCTCGCTCAGCAGCTCAAGCAATTGATCTCTTGACGGCGCAGCGCTGGAAACACCGTAAATCTCCACTCTGTTGCAGGTACAAATCACGGCAGCTTCCCGCACCGCGAAGCGGCAGGAGAGTTGAGCCATCAATTTGTCTTGCTGTAGAGGGGTGAGAGCAATGTGCTCTCGCAAATCAATAGGAGCAGTGGCGTGGTTGGCGCCCAGAACAAAGAATTCAATCGCCATGTCAGCTTTTCGCCCTGGGGTGTCCCTGTTTGTAATCTTTCCCTTCGTACTTGGAAGGGCACTTGGCCAGCAGATTGGTGGCGTGAAAATGCCGCTGGCCAGAATCCCAATGTCCCTCGACGACTACTTCAGCTCCCTCTTTGAACGTGTCGGGTAAGAGGCCCTCGTAAGCGACGGGCAGTCTGTCTTTTCTGCCTACGACCTCAAATCGACACTCTCTTTGTCCCTTCTGGATACTCGTAGCCTTTCCGTTAACGCGCACACCGCGATCCTGGAGTTTGTCGAGCTGCGACTCAAACTCTTCGACGGAGTAGTAATAAACAACGGAATTGGTGAAACTGCTGCTCATCAGATAGAACAGCAACGCCGAGATAAACAAAACCGTTATCAAGAGTTTCTTTTTTGTCGAACGCATCAGGCCATTCCTCGCCGGGTTCTCGCCACAGCACACATATATAAAAGAGTAAGCAACGGCTGTTCCCAACCTCTCACCGGCCGCACAACACTCCTTCTATCAACGAATTAAAGATCAAACGGAGGTTCCCAGCCTTGTTTCTTTCCGGGAAGTGGAAGGTGGCAGTGGGTGATTTCACCAATCACGAATCGCGACAGGCGCCATTTCCGTCAAATACTTCGCGGACTTTCCGCACCAGTCTTGCTGGAGTGAACGGCTTGGATAAGAAGGGGGCGCCTGGATCCAGTGCACGGCTGTTTGACATGGCCATTTCAGTGTAGCCGGACATATACAGGACCTTGAGCGTTGGTTGCATTTCTAAGAGCCGTTCGTAAAGCTCTCTGCCGGAACGTCCTGGCATAACGAAATCGGTAAGAAGAAGAGCTACGCGCTGCCGGTTTTGCAAAAAGAGGGCTTCTGCCTCTTCGGGGCAGGAGGCAGTCAGGACGGTGTAGCCTTGGGCTTCCAAGGAGGTCTTAACGATGGCTCGGACCGGGCCTTGATCCTCGGCGAGCAAGACAGTTTCTGTCCCCCTCGATAGCGCGCCGGACTCAAAGTCTATAGCTAGATTCTGGGCTTTCCCACTCGCACGAGGGAGGTAAATCCTGAAGGTAGTCCCTTTATCGACCTCACTATAAACAAGAATATGCCCGTTATGTTGTTTGACGATTCCATAAACAGTGGAGAGACCGAGGCCAGTGCCTTTGCCGACCTCCTTTGTCGTAAAGAACGGCTCGAATATACGCTTCTGAGTTTCCGCATCCATACCACACCCGCTGTCTGAAACGGCCAACATGACGTAAGAACCAGGCTCAGTCCATTCATGGGTATCTGCGAATTCTCGACCAATGGTTGTGTTGGAAACCTCAATGACTAATCTACCTCCGTCTGGCATGGCATCCCGGGCATTGACCGACAGATTCATCAACACCTGCTCCATCTGGCTTGGGTCAGCTCGAACGCTCCACAGATCTGGTGAAGGGCAAAATCGCAGCTCAATGTCTTCCCCGATCACCCGCCCGAGCATTTTGATCGTGCTGTGGACTACATCATTGAGGCTCAGCACCACCGGCTGCAAACTTTGTTTCCGGCTAAAAGCAAGGAGCTGGCGCGTCAGGGTTGCCCCACGGTTTCCGAGCTCAATTACTTCGACAAGGTCGCGACCGATCGAGGATTCACGCCCCACCTGGTCCACTAGTAATGTTGAGTAACCAATGATGCCTGTCAGAAGATTGTTGAAGTCGTGAGCAATTCCCCCGGCTAACAGTCCTATGGCCTCCATTTTCTGCATTTGAACTATTTGACCTTCTAAGATTCTTCGGTCCTCCTCTGCTTTCACACGTTGCGTAATGTCGCGTACGATACTTCTTGTACCCACGGTCTTGCCCTCATGGATGATCGGCGCGGGCTTTACCTCGAGGAAGGCATGCGTTCCGTCTGGGCGGACGATCTCGGTAGTAATCAGTTCGGGCTGCTCACCGGTTGCTATACTCGTTTCGAAAAGCGATCGGATATCGGATAAGACAGATGGCGCCAGAAAATCGAAAAATTTCCGGTCTAAAAGGCTCTCCGGGGAATCAAAACCGTGTATCTTGGCGAGCGCCTGATTGGCAAACTTTATCGTTCCCAGACAATCTACAACACAGATGCCGTCATTTACATCGTTGACGAGCTCTCGATACTTCTTTTCGCTCTCCCGCAAAGCCTCCTCTGCCTCTTTGCGGCGGCTAGTACCGTTCTTGATGGCGATAAAATGGGTGATCTCCCCAAGCTGAGAGCGCACAGGAGTGATGGTCTGCTCTTCGGGATAAACGCTTCCGTCTTTCCGGCGGTTGATCATCTCGCCATGCCAAACCTTTCCCGCCAGAATCGTGTCCCAAAGATTGACGTAGAAATCGCGGGGATGCCGCCCTGATTTGAGTATGGAGATATTTTGACCCAACGCCTCTTCAGCCATATAACCGGTCAAGGAAGTGAAAGCAGGATTTACCCAAAGAATGGTCCCCCGCCGATCAGTAAGAACCACGCCGTTGGCGGTGGCCTCAAGAATCTGCGACTGCAAGCGAAGGCTTTCTTCCATACCCTTGCGTTCAGATATGTCGACAATAATTCCAATCAGGGCAGCGACGCGGCCATCCAAATCGTGAATAGGGGCTGCTGACAAACTGAGATCAACCCGCGATCCGTCTTTTCTTACCCACTGTACCTCTAAGTTCGTGATCGTTC
>DASYPF010000184.1:0-5796 GCA_036006905.1 Acidobacteriota bacterium | reverse complement strand
GCTTCAACCTCGCTGTCGTCAGCCAGGACTACAACAGGGCGTGCATCTGGAGATTCCCCTAATAGATCTGTAGCTGATTTCAAGCGGTCGTCTCCTCGGCAACTTGACATACACGAACTCTCTTCCCGGGTCGCGGCGCTTGGAACCTGTCGCAGCATCAAGTTGCCGCCTTTTAGTGCTTCAGATGTGACGAAAACATCTGTTGCATAGTTGTTCTCTATATTCTAAATCGGCTAGCGCGAACGCTAAGTTGACGGAATACGCGTGACCGCTTTGTATGGCCTGTCGTAGAAACATGAGTGTGATTTAAATCACCGATCTGAAATTAAGGGAGCCAAGGCTGGGCCGCCGAGAACCTAGATTTCTCGGAGCTTCTTGTGGCGCGGCCCGGCTCAATCGCTGGGGTCGCGGGCAGCCTGTTGTTGCTTGCAACCTGCAACCGGAAACCTGTAACCTTTAACCTGAATGAACACAAGTAGCACTGTCACTTCCCGGCAAGAGATCGAGCGGCTCCACTTCATGTTCCCCGACCTTCCACCCGAGGTTTTCTATAAGGAAGACCTGCTGCGGACCGGTGTTTCGTTCTCCGAAGATGCCTTGCGCATCGCCTCTGGCTTCAAGCCGAAAGCCTATTTCATATTCTCCTTTGATCTGGTGCCGATTTCGGAGATGAAACAGCAGGAGAATTTGCGCGCGCCAGAAGAGATCCTGCTGGAAAATGGACCGCGGCGTTTTCGGCCGACCATCGTATCCGTTCGCGTCAACCCTGCGTCTCCTTACCAGGTGACGATCCGTGAGGGGAAGGTCCAATTGCTTCTGGAAGGTGAGCCGCTGTGTGATGTGCGTTTTCAGGAAGTCCCCGAGTACTACAAGCAGATCCTAAGCAACGGCAAGCCTGTAACCGATATCGCTCCCACCATCGAGTGGGGCTACCTGCTTTACCTGACGGTCTTTCGCCAGTGCCAGTACTTCGGAGCCAAAGAGGAATGCCAGTTTTGCGATATTAATGAAAACTACCGCCAGCAGAAGGCGTCTGGACGGCCGTACACTTCGATTAAATCCGTAGAAGAAATCTTGGAAGCGCTCACTATTATCAACGAGACCGACTCGGCCAGCCGAGCCTACACGGTCACCGGCGGCAGCATCACATCGAAATTGCGCGGCAGGAGCGAGTCGGATTTTTACGCCCAGTTTCCCGAAGCGATCGAAAAGAAATTCCCAGGGCGTTGGATTGGAAAAGTAGTAGTGCAAGCGCTGCCGAAGGAAGAAGTAAAGAAGTTCAAGGACGCCGGGGTGAAGATCTATCATCCCAATTATGAGGTCTGGGATCCGCGCCTTTTTTCCATCATTTGCGCCGGCAAGGATCGCTATATCGGCCGGAATGAATGGATTGGCCGCATCTTAGATGCTGCAGAGATCTTCGGCCCCAGCCATGTAATCCCTAACTTTGTCGCTGGAATTGAGATGTCCAGGCCTCATGGTTTCAATGACGTGGATGAGGCCATTGCCTCCACAGCGGAAGGCCTGAACTTTTTCATGTCTCACGGCGTCTGTCCTCGATTCACCACCTGGTGTCCCGAACCGCTCAGCGTCCTGGGCCACGATCAGGGTGGCGCGCCGCTGGAATATCACGCCAAGCTCCTGCGAACCTACCGTGACCTTCATCGCAAGCACAAGTTACCGGTGCCCCCCGGATATGGCGAGCCAGGCATCGGCCGGGCTGTTTTTTCGGTCAGCTCTTTCATGGATGTATTGGGATGAGGGAGAGCCGTTCCATAGCTCCACGAGATCTTGAAATAGCCAAAGAGTTCATCCGAAGGCTTGCTGAGCGCGTGGATCGCCAGACATTTGAAGTCACTCTTTATGGCTCTCGAGCTCGAGGGGACGCCGAAGAAGAATCAGATCTGGACCTGTTCGTCACCCTGAAACGAGATGATCCAGGCGGTCAGATAAAGGCGATAGCGCGGCACATTGCTTGTGATCTGACGTTGGAATTCGGAATCCTGGTTTCTCCATTTGTGGCAGATTGGGAATACCTGCGTCGCCATCAGGGATATGCATTGCTTGAAGCGGTTGAGGAGGAGGGCGTCCTCTTGTGAGCCCGGAAGAGCTGAAGTCCTTGATGGATCGGGCGCGCAGAAGCCTGCGGAGCGCGCACCGTCTGCTGGAAGCTGGAGACAATGACTTTGCCATCTCGCGCGCCTACTACGCGATGTATTATGCGGCCACTGCCGCTTTACTTAGCCAGGGTCTGCGGCGCTCAAAACATTCTGCAGTCATTGCTGCCTTCGGCCAGCACTTGGTCAAAGCCGGAAAGTTCACGCCGGAACAGCACCGCCTTCTGCAAATAGCTTTCGAAGATCGTACCGAAGGCGACTATGAAGGTGTTTTCCCTTCCCGTGAACAGGTAGAAGCCCGTTTGCGAGAGGCTGAAGACTTTGTGCAGGCAGCGGACACGTTCCTAAAGGGCGAGAAGCTTGACATATGAAGCAGACAGAGCAAACCGGCCGCAGGCATAGAGCTTCCACATTTGATGTCTTGTGGTTCTGTTCTGTAGGACTCTGCGCCAAGAGCTACAGCGCGGAGCCGCCTGAAGGAAGTCTCACACGCAAAAATTGAGTTTACTTTTTGCGACGCAGCACGGCCGGTTCACCGAAAATAGAGCCCTCGTCGGCCAACTTCTGAACAAGCTGCTGAAGTTCTTCAGTCGGCGCGGTCAATAGGATTTCATCTCCCAGCCGTTCGTGACCAATACTTATTTTCTTCTGCTCAATGCTCTCTTTGAGCTTGTCGGGATCCATCATTGCCATGCGCAGCAAATCCGCTTCCAACTGAATCCACGCGAAAGTGTGGGTCCGGATGAAATGACCCTTGTAAAAATCGTTGCGCATATCGGGCTCCTGTGGAAAGAGGTCAACAAACATGAATTTACCCAGCCTCACCAGGTGCGCGTCGAAGTTTCCCGGTGTTCCTTTCTCGATGTATATCAACTTGTAATTGTTGCCAGCGCCTTTCTGGAATCTCCATGTGTCGCCATCCTCTTGCATCCAGGCTCCTTCGAGCGCTGGCGCCAAGACAAGATCCTTCTCCCTGTAAAGCGGGTGCAATGACGGAACGCAGGCGGTCAGCAGCAAAGTAATCAGAGAGGTTAAGAGAATATTGAAAGTGCGCATTGACTTGTCCTCCGTCTGTCGTCCCGTAGGGATTGTTCCGTAGAGAAAGACTGAGCCACGGGGAACACTGGGGACACGGGGCCCAGAAGCGACTCTTCATGTTCCATGATGTTGCTGACAGAAGAACCTTATCTTCCCGTGTCGCCAGTGTTCCCCGTGGTTTAATTTTTTATGAATAATCCGGGTTAATCTGTGTTCTCCGTGTCATCTGTGTACCACTAACCGGTACCAATTCTTCTGTTACGGTGTACTAGCGCCGCAAATATTGGTCGAAATAATCGGCGATCTTCTGGTACAAATGCCGGCGCGTGGCCGTCCCCGAAATGCTGTGCGTTTTGCGCGGATAAATGAAGATGTCGAACATCTTTCCAGCATCGATCAGTTTTTGAGCCATCTGGATGCTGTTTTGCAAATGGACATTGTCATCAGAGGTTCCGTGAATGAGAAGAAGCTTGCCACTGAGCTTGGCGGCGTGCGTGGGAGCGGAGGACTCCTCATAAACTTTTCTGTTTTCCTGGGGAAGTCCCATGTAACGCTCCGTCCAGAGCGTGTCGTAATCTTCAAAATCCGTCAGCGGCGCCACGGCGACGCCTACTTTGAAGATATCTCCGGCGTTGCACATGTTAAAGCAGGTGGTATACCCGCCGCCGCTCCAGCCCCAAAGTCCGATGCGATCGCCGTCGACATAAGGAAGTGACTTGAGGTACTTGATCGCCTCACGGTGATCGCCTAACTCGACAAAGCCGAATTGCTTGTACAACGCCGTCTCATACTTGTGGCCTGGAATCGCCGAGGTGCGGTCATCAATGTACACCACGACGTATCCGCGGCGGGCCATCCATTGGTGCCATAGGAAGCGCTCGCCGCCATACGCGTTGGTAATTACCGGGGCGTGGGGGCCGCCATATACATAGACCAGCACCGGAAATTTTGTTGCCGTCGCCAATGTACCAGCGCCCTGCCGGGATGCCTGTGCCGCTTCTGGAGGCTTCAAAATCATTACGCGAATGGGCGCGCCGTCGGGCGCCTTGAGATTGATGATCTCCGGCCGGATCAAATCGAAATCCTCCACTGACTTTGCGTTGAAGAATGACGTCGAGGAGCGGTCTGAAACTTTGACCAGTGAATATTGCATTGGCCGCAGAAGCGCAGAAGCTGTGTCAACATAGTAGGAATTGGAAGGGTCCACATTGATGCTGTGCACTCCCTCATCGCGAGTGAGCGCCTCCATCCCGGATCCGTTCAGGCGAATGCGATACGCGTGCCGCTCAATCGGGCTTCTTTCTGTCGCGGTGAAAAAGACCCATCCACTTTTCGTGTCAATGCTGTTAAGAGCCGTCACTTCCCAACTTCCTTTGGTAAGCTGCCGCACCCGTTTTCCGTCACGCCGGTAGATATAGAGGTGATTGAAGCCGTCGCGTTCGCTCCCCCATAGAAGCTCATCGCCGGGGAGAAAACGTAAATCGTTCTTCACGTTAACCCACTGCTTTTCCTTTTCCTTCAGCACGTGATGGGCTTTCCTTGTTTCCACACTCCACAAAACCAACTCCAGTTCGTCTTGGTGGCGATTGAGAAGTCGCACTGCAATAGTCTTGGCATCTGCCCACTCGATGCGCGGGATGTATTCGGCAGTGATATCCAACCAGGACTGGTTTCCATCCAACGTCGTCAGCCCTACACGCGGTTTTGGATTCTTCTGGCCGGCCTTCGGATATTTTTGCATCTCAACGTCGGCGTGAGGTTTGGGGATGAAGTCGACAATGGGCGTCTCACCGACTTCAGTCTGATCCAGTTGCAGAAAAGCGATATGGCGGCTGTCGGGGGACCAGTGATATCCGGTGCGCACATCAAGTTCTTCCGGATAGACCCAATCCAGGTCGCCATTGAGGACATTCTTGCTCCCTCCTTGCGTCAACTGACGGGGTGCTCCGCCCGCCATAGGAGCAATCCAGATATCAGATTTGTTTAGAAAGGAAATCCATTTTCCGTCAGGCGAGAATTTGGGATCTTTCAATCCATCCAGGCCCGGGAGAAAAGAGCGCGCTGTTTTCTTGGCCAGGTCATACAGGTACAGATGCCCCGCGCCGCTGAAGAGGATTGTCCGCGAATCGGGGCTCCAGAGATAGCCGGCGACAGAATATCGCGTAAGCCTCTCCTTTTCGCGCTCGTCAGTAACGGTTTTATCAATGCTGGGATTCAGCCTTGCCAGCGCCGCGTTGTCGACCAGGATCCGCGTCCTGCCAGTAGTTGGATCCAACGCCCACAGGTCTCCCTTGGAGCCATCCGGAGAGCGGAGAATATAGCTGTAGAGTGCCCCGTCCGGGCTCCATTTCTCTTCCTGGGGAAGCGGCCCGGCTGTTCCTCCATCAACGAATATGTCGTCTGGTGTGAGCGCCTTCTTTTGGGCCGGCGCAAGCGGAACAAGTAAGCAAAAAATTGGAATAATAAGGAAGCGTCGCATGTGAATTCTCCGAAAGTACGAAAGTACGAATGACGAAGTAAAGAAGTTCGAATGACGAAGTACGAATGACGAATGAACAAGATTAAAAGTCCGATCTGTGGCACTCCAACTTCGTCATTCGAACTTCGCACTTCGTCATTCGCACTTCGTCATTCGCACTTC
>DASYPF010000183.1:0-3640 GCA_036006905.1 Acidobacteriota bacterium | reverse complement strand
ATCTTGAAGTATGAAGACTCGTCAAGACGGCAGAGTGTTCTTACATGTTTCAGGTCTTCATACTTCAAGCTTCAGCCCTGTGCTCTGTGCCACCTTTGTGTTCTCTGTGCCTCCGTGGTGAACATTCGTGAATAATCCAGGCTGAGCGTCAAGTCAAATCCTCCACTACTCCTTGTGGGAGTGCTTCTATCCAGATCTGCTTCCCAAGATTTTTCGAATCGCTGTTGCTTTCTTTGCACCACAACCCTCAACGTTGGCTAATTCTACTTCCTGGGCGCGCATGACCGCTTCTACGGAGCCAAAAAAGCCCAGCAATCGCCTTGCCAATTGCGGCCCCACTCCTGGCAGTCCCTGCAGCACGAACAACTGTCGAGCTGCGCGCCGCGCCGGCTTTGATCCGTGTCGGACTGACAAGGGTTTGCGAACAGCTTGGCTCTGTTCGGCAAGTAGATTGAGGCTGCTTGGTGGAATAAGCGGCCATCAATGATCGAACGCGCGAAATCAGCGTGACCCTTCCGTTCCACTACGATTCTGTCATTTATGATGTAATCGCCGGCCTTCAATGGGCGCATGCACAATTCGAAAGCATCGCTTTCCTTTAACAACCGCAGCAAACGCGAACCTTGCTCGCGATGATCTACTTGTAACCTCCACTTAGGGGAGCTTGGTGATGCAGTTTTTTCCATGGCTCCAACCAGAATTGCACCGGTGCCTTTGACTTAACTGCCCGCCGGATGAAATTGCGAAAGATTTTCGCCGAAATCCGCGATTAGAGAAGTCCCGGTCGGCAATCAATTCGGTGCCTGGGCCGGCGACCGGGAGCGGCGCGCATGCATGCTGCGGTCAGGTTCTTAGTGAAATTCTCCGGTACTCAATTTTGGAAGGATCGAAAACACCAAGGTTCAGCATTCCTGCAAGTTCGACGTGCTCGGGCTGGCGCAGAAAAAACGCCTCATATCCTCGGGGATTGCTGTCGGCGACGCCCATACGATCGACAGGAGCCCATCTGCGCCGCATTCGTTCTAAATTCAAGATGTTCGAGGAGACATGATCCGTGGCGACCGGATCGGTTGCGAAGAGCAGAGACTTGTACTCCCATGTTCTAAAGGAGGGCTTCCAACTCCCCGGGCCGCCTTCATATACGCCGATCAAGCCGTCGGCTATGTGCAGCACCACTTTTTCCCGGATCGGTCGAAGCGCGACGATCTGAGGAATAAAAGTGCCGCATCGGTTTTCCTCTTTTGTGTGTCCGGCATGTGTGCGGGACACGTTGCTCACCAGACCGTGAGACAAATTCTTGAGCGCCACGGTAATCCCCGCCGATGCGTGGTCCTTTAAAGTGGGAATGTTGATGATCTTGTTGACCAAGTCGCCGGTAACAATCTTTGTTATGTGTGACTGGTAGCTGAGGCCGTCGGAAGGATCGTAAAGAGGATGTGTATAATCGAAACGCTGGTATACGTTGGGGTCATAACCCAAGACATGGCTGTCAGCGTCGGGTTTGCGGCCGTCGCGGCCGGCATCGCGGCCTTCCAGGTCGATCTGCCAATCGCCAGGCCGCGCTCCGGCCGCGTACCATCCAACTTCTGGAAGCTCCGTTTCCAGAAATCGGTGATACGCGGCGTCGCGGAACTCCCTGGCGTAGCGCTCAAATAGAATG
The DNA here is from genome assembly GCA_036006905.1 of Acidobacteriota bacterium. GTDB lineage: Bacteria > Acidobacteriota > UBA6911 > JACQSX01 > JACQSX01 > DASXTB01. The sequence continues at coordinate 1,980 of DASYPF010000183.1, read as the reverse complement.
ATGTCTCTGGCTTCCAGACCGGCGCTTTTCAGACCCTCGACGACTTCCATGATCACTGCGTAACTGGAAATGGAACCTATCTCTCCAGGTTTGCGCGCGCATCCAACGGGATTGACCTTTATGCCGACGCGATCTCCTTTTTGAAAAAAGCTGCTCCACGCCTGCGTCGCGTCGGGTGCGCCGGTCAGCTCCATCATTCCGCGTTCGATCATTGTGCGCACCCGATCACGATTAATTTGAGCGTTGCTGACCGACAGGGGGTGATTCACTTCCACCACTTTGCCCGGATAGCGGCCGGGCAGAGCAAAAAGAGGTTTGGGATCCTCAACGCAGGTTCCGGTAAACTGCTTCTGGACATATTCGTAGTGCTGGAATGATCGGCGATGCAGCTCGAAAGCGCCCCAGGTCGCCAACCCTCCGGCAACCACGCCCGATCCGGCGCCCAAGAGAAAAGCACGGCGGCTCAACACGCTGCCCTGGGAAGTAGTCATGGCGGATCCTCGTCTCAAGTTTGCCCCATTATGCCACTTTTTCCGATTCTAGTGATTAACAAGGATGCTGAAAAACTCACCGCGAAAGCGCGAAGAAACGCGAAGGCTGTGTTGACCCGTAGGCCTAACCCGGATTATTCACAAACATTCATCGAAAAGGCTGGACGCAAGGGCGCAAAGACGCAAAGAGGCAAAGCCGGTGAGGGCGAGTATATGTGCCGATCAAAGATCAAACACTGTAAATATCTTCTTGCCAACGCTCACGGCGAAAGGATTAAGCTGTAACGAGTTTTCCAGTGCCTTGCGGCCTGACCATCATCGTTGTCGATGATACCGGAAGCGTCCGGCGGAATAACTTAGGCGGCCGCGGCTTGCACGATCCAAATTGGACACTTGCTTATGAGCACAGTTACAAAGCCGACAGACGGCACATCCGAAAAGGTCGATGTCGAGCTGAAGCAGCCCGCTTCTCTCTTCGCCGGTCAGAGCCGGCTGATGTCGCTCGATTTTTTTCGCGGCTTCACCATGTTTTTCCTGATCGCCGAAAGTACAGGAATTTACGACCTGCTCGTTTCGCCGCAATTGAACGGGACAGTGATCAGCGCCATTGGCGGCCAATTTCACCATCATCCCTGGAATGGGCTTCGTTTCTGGGACCTGATCCAGCCTTTTTTCATGTTCATCGTCGGAGTGGCGATGGCATTTTCGTACGGCAGACGTTGGGAGCGCGGCGACACGTGGGCGGCAACGTTTCGCCATGCTCTGCTGCGGTCTTGCCTGCTGTTGCTTTTTGGCTGGGCACTCTACTGCATTGGACCCGGGCATCTCACCTTTGAATTGTGGAATGTGCTGGCGCAGCTCTCGTTCACTTGCTTGGTCGCTTTCCTGATGATGAAACAATCGCCCTGGGCACAGATCGCTTTTACATTTGCTCTCCTGGTGATCACGGAACTGGCGTATCGCCTGTTTTCGGTCCCGGGATTTAACCAGCCGTTCGTGCCGGACCAAAACTTTGGCTCTTACGTGGATCTGCTGTTGATGCACAAGCTATCGCGCGGCCACTGGGTTGCATTTAATGCCGTTCCCACTACGGCACACACGATGTGGGGAGTGCTTGCAGGGCAGGTCCTCAGGAGCGACCGTACGGTCCAGCGGAAGATAAGAATCTTGGTCATAGCCGGTTTGATCGGAGTCATTGTCGGATATGCGTTGAATCCTGTGACACCGATTATCAAGCGCATCTGCACCAGTTCATTTGTGATCGTCAGCGGCGGCTGGTGCCTGCTCGCTTTGGCTTTTTCCTACTGGCTCATTGACGTCAGGAAGATCCAACGCTGGCCGAAGTTCTTCGCTTATGTCGGTATGAACTCGCTCTTCATTTATTTGTTCACTGAAACAGGCGGCGCAAGATGGCTCGCCCGGATCGTCAAACCCTTCGCCGAGGGGTTCTTTGGTTGGACCGGTGATTTGCCGGCAAGGATACTTGCCA
>DASYPF010000182.1:0-5999 GCA_036006905.1 Acidobacteriota bacterium | reverse complement strand
GCTTGGTGTCCTTTGTGTCCTTTGTGGTAAAAGTTTTTCACCACAAAGGACACAAAGGACACTAAGCATTAGGGGAATATACAAGACCTCAAATGCCGTTCAAAACATTTGACCGCTCTCGGCTGAAACTGAAGCCGCTTTCCGAGCGCAAACATCTTCTCGGCTTGGATCATTTTCTCCAACTAAACGATCCTTCAGCGCCCTTTGAACACCCTCACCTTCGCGTACTGGCCGACCGCATCGTCGTGGCGGCGCGCTGCGGCGCTCCCGTGATCATGATGATGGGAGCACATTTGGTCCGCGCCGGTGTTTCAAGATTGATCATCGATTTAATGGAACGCCATATCTTATCGCACATCGCCATGAACGGCGCGGGCCCGATTCATGACTACGAAATGGCGCGCATTGGCGCTACGACTGAAAGCGTAGCTGAGTACATTGCAGGGGGCCAATTCGGCCTGTGGAGGGAGACCGGAGAGATCAACAATTGGATTTGCCGTGGAGCCGAAGAAGACCTGGGGTTTGGTGAAATCGTTGGCCGGGCTATTGAAGAGAACCGGTTTCCACATCGCGAGCTTAGCATTCTGGCCGCCGGCTACCGCCTGCAAGTGCCGGTTACCGTTCACGTCGGTATCGGATATGACATTATTCACGAGCATCCGTCGTGCGACGGCGCTTCCTTGGGAAAGACGTCCTATCATGATTTTTTGATCTTCGTTGAGGCCGTCACCGGTTTGGAGGGAGGGGTTCTGCTTAATTTTGGGTCTGCGGTCATGGCCCCGGAGGTTTTTCTTAAGGCGCTGTCGATGGCTCGTAATGTCGCACATCAGCACGGCAAGTCTATTGCGCACTTCACCACCGGAGTATTTGATCTTGTGCACCTTGAGGGAGACACGCGACGCGAGGCGCCACGCAGTGATCCCACCTATTACTTTCGCCCCTACAAGACGCTGCTGGTTCGGACCGTGAGCGAGGGAGAAAGTTTCTACGTACAAGGGGACCACCGCGAGACATTTTCTAATTTGTATCGACTTATTCTTGAAAAGCTTTAGCCACGGATTTCACGGATTTCACAAAGAATGCTTTTAACATGAATCTTCTACGGCTACGCGCCATCCTTCGCTCCATCCAGCGCCAACGCATTCTGGTGATTGGTGATTTTTTCCTCGACAAATATCTTATTGTTGACTCTTCGCTGAAAGAACGGTCTCTGGAGACGAGCCGACCCGCCCACCAGGTAGTCGCCGTACGCCGCAGTCCGGGCGGTGCAGGAACGGTTACATCCAATCTAGCCGCCCTGGGAGCAGAAACTCATGCCCTGGGGATCGCAGGCGAGGATGGAGAAGGATGGGACCTGCTGCGAGGGCTTCAGGCGACAAGAGTGCACACAGATCTCTTTATTCACGTTCCAGGCCATTTGACGGGAGCCTACATCAAGCCGATGCTGCGATCTCGCAGAGGCGAGCGTGAGACTGAGAGACTGGATCTCCGGCGAAGAGGGCCGCTCGATCGGGTCACAATCCGAAACATCACTGCGCATCTGCACGATTCGATAAAGCAGGTCGATGGAGTGATTGCCGTCGATGCGGTCCCCGAAGATTTCGGTGTAATCGGTCCGAAAGTTCGAAACGAGCTGGCGCGTCTTGGTGGGAAGTTTTTAATCCTCGCAGACTCACGACGGCGAATCGGCCTTTTTCGCAACGTGCTGATTAAGCCCAATCTGTATGAGGCGGCCCGAGCACTGAGAATTAGAAAGCCGCCGCGGGCTTCTAAAAGCTGGATTGCCAGGGCGAGCCGGTCTTTGTACAAAAGGACAGGTCGGCCGGTGTTCATCACGGCCGAAGTGAAAGGCATTTTTGTTTTTGACGGAAAGCAGCTCAACCATTCGCCGGCGCTTGCTGTGGGGGGAAAAATAGACATCGTGGGAGCGGGGGATTGCGTCGCGGCCACCCTGTGCGCGGCAATCTGCGCCGGCGCCACACTCCAGGAGGCCGCTGAAATCGGCAACATCGCTGCATCCGTCGTCATTCACAAGCTGGGGACAACAGGAACGGCATCGCCAGCCGAAATATTGAAGTCGTGCCGCAAGGAGTATCGCAGATCAGGAACTTAGGCCCGAGCGGGAGAGTGGGAGAGCGGGAGAGCGCTCCCCACGCCCACGGTCCGCGCTAGGCCTTCGATTCGCGCTCCAGCCGCTGGGCGGCATAAGCCGCCGCGCCCTGGCAGACGGCATCTTCGCCTAACACAGAGGCAACAACTCGGGCGCGATCGCGAAACATCCCAAAAGTATGCCGCCGTGCATGATGGCGAATGCGCTCCAGCAGCGGCTCACCCGTTTGCGCCACTCCTCCGCCGATGATCATGACGTCAGGGTTGAAGAGTGTCGCGACAATTCCCAATCCATGTCCCAGGTGTTCACAAATCTCCTCCACGATCACTGTCGCGTCCGGATCCCCCTCCAGAAAGGCCTGCAGCACGGCCTTGGAATCGGAGAAACGGCCGCCGTACAGGGTTTGAGCTTGCGCAGCAATCGCCGGTCCCGAGCAGAATGCCTCGACACATCCGAAATTCCCGCAGGCACAGGCAGGCCCCTGAGGGTCCAATACAATGTGACCGAACTCGGCCTCTCCATTGTCCGCAAGAGCCACGATTTCTCCGCGATGTACCAGACCGCCACCACAGCCGGTTCCTAGCGTGGCGTAGAAAACAGTATCGCTGCCGCGACCGGCGCCGTAGAGAGCCTCGCCGAGCGCAGCACTGTTACAGTCATTCTCAATGAAAGCCGGCACTTCAAAGTTCTCTTCGAAATATCGAACTGGATTGATCTGGTCCCAGCCGGACTCGCTGTAGGAAATCAACGGCCTTTTCGTCGCTCGCGATACAGGACCGCCAAATCCGTAGCCGATGCCGCGAAGCCGGCTCGGTGCGTTAGAAAGCAGCGAGTGGCCTAACCGGCACAACTCCTTCAGTGTCTCGGCAGCAGTTTGACCAGAGTGCCGCAGAGCCTTGCCGCGTTGCAGCAGTTTTCCTGAGTCGTCTGCCAGTAGGGCGACCAGTTTCGTGCCGCCAGATTCGAAAGCGAGAATGCTCATGATCGGAAGTCGAGTCCGTTGTCAGTGGTCCGTGGTCAGTTGTCCGTGGTCGGTAACAAGTCGAAGGTCGAAGGTCGAAAGTCGAAAGTCATAAACAAAAAGCTCGATCTTCAGACTTTGACTTTCGACCTGCGACTTGCGACCTGCGACTCAAAGACAACCCACAACTGACAATAGCCCCTATCTCCATTATAGTAATTGGCACATGGAGACCTCGAATGGCAACAATTGAATACCTGAAGCACTTCAAGGAAGAGGCGCTGCAAGCAATCCAACAAATAAAGGAAGAAGAAATTGCATTCATTATTGAAGTGCTGGATAAGTGCCGCCGCGAACAAAAACAGATCTTCCTTATCGGAAACGGCGGAAGCGCGGCCACCGCCACTCATTTTGCCAACGATCTCGGCAAGGGCGCATCTGCGCTGCAGCCGCGCTTTCGCGTTCTTTCGCTCACTGATAACGTAGCTTGGATAACCGCTCTGGCCAATGACCTGGACTACTCGCAAATATTTGTTGAGCAGCTAAAAAACTATGCGCAGCCTGGAGATGTCGTTGTGGCTTTCAGCGGAAGCGGCAACTCGCCGAACATCGTCGCCGCCGTGGACTGGGCCAAAAAAAACAAATGCGTCACTATAGGAGTGACCGGAAGGCCCGGCGGTAAGCTTGCGCATACCGCCAAAACGGTGATCCACATTGAGTCGCCACACATGGCCCATATCGAAGAAGGGCACTTTATAGTGCAGCATTTGATTGGGTATTACTTCATGGAGAATCGATTATAGGGATGGGGGATGGGGGATGGGCTCGGCAGTCGGCAGTCGGCAGTCGGCAGTCGGCAGTCGGCAGTCGGGTAAATTTTCGGTGACCAATCTTCGCTGTCAAGGAATTTTGCAATGTGTAAAGCTTTCTTCCAGCAAACTGTCTGCGCGAAAGATCCTTCGTTACAATCACAGAATTCTCTTGACAACCGCAAAGTAGCTCAGACCCTTCACCCTTCACCCTTCACACTAGCTACTCGCCGTCCCTCCGGGGTGCGGTGCGGCGGCCGACAACTCCACAGCCTTGTATCCGCCTTTTGAGCGGAAGTAGAAGATCAAACCTACATAACAAAGAAACATTATCGCAGGAAGCACCGCCACTTGAGCCAGCGTCGCCTGGCTGTTTTCGACCGACACGTGATCCACGATTTGTCTTTCCTCCGGCGACAGCGCGGCGACTTTGGCCTTGTCGATCGGCTGGAAAGTCATTAGATAGGCGCTTTTCTCCCGTTCCGCTACCTTCGCATGAATGCCCGGGCCTTCACGCTTCAGGCGTGCGTCCAGCGAATTGTCTTGCATGGCGCCAAGCAGCGGGCCGCCGAGCACGCCGACCGAAATCATCCCGACGCCTGCGATGGCGTTGATCATCATGGCACCACCTCTTGGAAATTGTTCCGTCACAACGCCCAGCGTGGTTGGCCAGAAGAAGGTCTTGCCGACACCGTAGAATGTCGCTGCTAGAAAAACGAGCCCGGCAGAGGCGCCGGCATGAGCAATAAAAAAGAGACCCGCCGCGGCTATTGCCGCACAGACGCAGAGCAGCCCCAGCGGTGAAACCCGGTGCACAATGGGACCAGCGAAGGAACGCAGCACCAGCATGATCGCCGACGTGTAAACGAGCACCCAGTTGCCCGCGTTTTCGCCGAACTTGCTGAGCACCGGCGTCATCAAACCCGCAATCCAGCTATCGGTTCCCAACTCGGTCGTCGCCAGCAAAATCATAACCAGCAGGAGAAATACAAACATCGGACGGCCGAAGCTCTTGTACTTGAGCGCAAAGAAGAGCGTGGGGACCGCGGCGATGATTGCCGCGAGCACCCAGGAGACATTGGCTTCATACAGCTTCAGCGAAGTAAAAACGCTGTCGAATGCGAAGACGACAAAGAAAGAGACGATCAAACAACTGGCCCAGCCGAATTCTTTTAACATCTCGCCGTAGGTGACGCCCGCAGCGACGCGCTCCTGGACGGGAAATTTCTGCCCCAGCAGCATCAGTCCATACAACGCCGTGGGAATCAAGAACAGCCCCATCTTCCACTGCCACGGAGCATGGCCCAGCATGATGGCCAGTATTCCGCCCAGCACCAGCCCGCCGGGCCATCCGGCGTGCAGGATGTTTAAGTAGTGCGTCTTATCCCTCGGGAAGAGCGTCGCAGTGACAGGATTGATGACAGCTTCAACCGTGCCGTTGGCCAGCGCAAACAGGAACGTCCCCACGTAGAGCGCTTCGTAACTGTTCGCAGTGATAGTGATGATCGCCGAGACCGCGTGCCCGAGAAATGCAAAAATCATGGCGCGACCGTACCCGATCCGGTCCACGATCAGACTGAAGAAAATGATGCTCAAAGCGAACGGAAAAAGCCCGGCTCCCTGAAGCGCTCCCACCTGTTGCTGCGTCAAGTTAAACGTCTGCCCCCACTCGTTAATCAGGAAGGCTCTGGAGATGAAACCAAAGGATGTGGTAACCAGCGCGACAATACAGGCGACAAACAGACGCTTTGGACGTACTTCGGAACGATTCTCAGGTGCAGTGGTGCTCACAGTTTTCCCCCTTTCAGGCAGGCCAATTGGCTGATTGTTTAATCGGCGAAGGTTGACACAATCACATCTTGGTGTCAATCGGTAGAGCAGAGTGTGTGAAGCTAGAGCGAGATTATAAATCTCTTGTAGGGACAAAGCGAGCCCCCCTAGGCGGGGCGAAGCCCGCGAAGCGGGCGGTCAGCGTGTAGCCCCCGGCGCAGCTAAGCGGAGCCAAGGGTTAGCTGTCAGTTTTGTAGAGAGAGAGCCTGCAAGGTGGGCGACAGACGAAAATTCTTGCGCCAAAAAATCAATCCAAGGTGAGGCGCTATATTGCCAATCAGCAGATCCG
>DASYPF010000181.1:0-4922 GCA_036006905.1 Acidobacteriota bacterium | reverse complement strand
ATCTGCCTGAGGTGAAGGACACCAGGCAGTAAAAGTTCGGGCGTAACCCCGGATTATTCATGGTGAACTTTGTTCCAATCAGGCCGTCAAGATATAGAGCCGTCAACGTCTACGATCACGAGCACGTGCACGTCGACGTGGACGTGAACGTGATCGTGGCCGTAGTCGGTTGCCAAACGGCACTGTTGACGGACGATCTCCAACCAAAGAAAAGCCGATCACGGCCACGTGCACGACCACGTCAACGACCACGTCTACGTCGACGTGATCGTAGCCGTAATCGGGTCTTCAGTGTCATGGTGACTTTGATTTTTGTTTTCCTTGCAAACTTCGTATTCGCGGCCGCTCCTCAAAGCGATTCCGGATCGGGCCAGCAATGGCAGAGCCTTTTCGACGGAAAAACGCTGAAGAACTGGGAGCCGACTAGCTTTGGCGGCGAAGGGCGCGTCCATGTCGAAAATGGACAACTCATTCTCGAGACGGGGAGCGATCTGACCGGCGTCACCTGGGCGGGCGGTGAGATTCACAGAATGGATTACGAGATCAGCGTCGAATCAATGAAGCTGGATGGGAACGACTTCTTCTGCGGCCTCACATTTCCAGTTGGCGATTCCTATTGCAGCCTCATCGTCGGCGGCTGGGCGGGGAGCGTCGTCGGCATTTCCAGCATCGACGCCCTCGATGCTTCTGAGAACGAGACTACCCGCATGAAGAATTTTCCGAAAGGGCGTTGGTATCGGATCCGGGTAAGAGTCACCCAGCCGAAGATTGAGGCTTGGATTGATGATGAAAAGATGGTGGATGTGGTGACGACCGGCCACCGACTTTCAGTCCGGGCAGAAGTAGAGCCTTCCAAACCGCTGGGGATCGCCACTTGGAGAACCAAGGCGGCGCTACGAGACATCAAGGTCCGACGTCTCAAGTAATTTTGCCGCAAAATAAACGCAGATGAATGCGAATGCTTTTGACTTATTAATTGGCGTTGAAACCCGGCACAAAAAGTATCAAGATGACCCGATCTCCCGCAAGGCGCGACCAATAGACACCAGAGGAGCTGATCTCCTATGTCTCCCAAACTCCGAGTTGTAATCCTAAAACCCAGCAAGTATGCCCTGGACGGCTATGTCGAGCGATTCCGGTGGGGATTTATGCCCAACAGCACGATCCCCTACCTGAGAAGCATGACGCCTGATTTCATGGGGGGACACAACATAGAAGTTCACGCCATTGATGAATATGTTCAGAGTAATCTGGAATACCTGGAGCTTCTGAAGGCCGAACCGGGATGCCAGACGCTGCTGGCCCTGGTAGGTGTACAGAGCCATCAATTTCAGCGCGCTCTGGATCTCGCTGCCTTCGCTCGCAAAGAGGGTGTGGCTCATTGTGTCATTGGAGGACCGCATCCGATGACGTGCGACACCTCCATGTTGCAAAACCGAGGCGTGAGTTTTGCATTAGCCGAGGCGGAACTGGTATGGCCCACCATTCTGGCCGACGCGATTGAAGGAGAACTGCAGCCTGTCTATGGCCGCGCCCAGCGATGGCAGAAGGAGCTGGAGTCGCCGGTGCTGGTGCCGCCATCGAGGAAAGAGTTGCGGAACTATTTTATACCCATGATTGGCGTCTATCCGGCGCGCGGCTGCCCATACCGTTGCAATTTCTGCTCCGTCATCAAAATTGCCGGCCGTCAGATACGCAGTCAAAACATTGAGACGACCATGAAGAGTCTGCTCGAGGCCAAAGCCGCCGGAGTCCGTCTGGTCATGTTCACATCGGACAATTTCAATAAATACCCGGAGGCGCCTGAGCTCTTGAAAGCAATGGCGGATGAAAAAATCAACCTGCCGTTCTTTGTTCAGTGCGACACGCAAATTGCGCGCCAGCCAGAACTGGTCGCACTGTTGGGAAAGGCAGGCTGCTTCCAGATGTTTCTAGGAGTGGAATCATTCAATCGGGAGGTTCTGCGCGAAGCGCAGAAGCATCAAAATCATCCGGAGCGTTATAAAGAAATCCTCGATCTGTGTCGCGCACACGGGATCAGCTCTCATTTTTCCAACATTCTCGGATTCCCCGGGGATACCCAACAAAGTGTGCTGAATCATCTGGACAAATTGAAAGATCTGCATCCGGACATTGCATCCTTCTACATTTTGACCCCCATCCCGGGCACTGAACAATACGATGACTTTCTGCAAAAGGGGCTGATCACCGAGCAGAATCTCGACCGCTACGATGGCGCCTGCGTGACCTGGCGGCATCCAGATCTGACTTACCAGCAACTAACGGACCTTTTGTTCCACTGCTACAGAAAATTTTATTCATTTTCACACGTCCTCAAGCGCGGCATGAGCCGTTATTTCAAAAAAGGAAATCCTGTTCTGGAAGCGCTCGTGGGAGCGGGTCTTCCCCTGTTCTCGCGTTTTGCCGCGTTCAAACGGATGCATCCGATGTCGGGTGGTATTGGCCGGATAACGCTCGACAGCGTGAAGAATTATTTGGGATTGCGCCAAGAGTTATATGGTTTCCGGTTGGTTCCTCTTCCGCTCAGCCTGGAACTTTCCGCAGCCGACAAAGCTCTCAACGATATGGCCAAGGTGGCGTTATAACGCAATTTAGCCGCGGATTAGCGCGGATTGACGCGGATTCAATGAGCCACCAAGACACCAAGAACACCAAGGAGGTTGAAGGTTGAAGTATGAAGGCTGGCAGTTGTCGCGGAAGTCCATAAATTGTCCCAGCCTTCATACTCCAAACTTCAACCTTGCTTTGTGCCCTTGGTGCCCTTGGTGGTTCATTGAATCCGCGTCAATCCGCGCTAATCCGCGGCTAAAATCGTTTACTTCGGAATCACGGGCAGCAATATATGCGAAGGATGGCGCGCGCTGTGATAGATGGTATTGTCGGCCACGATCACGCGCCTGTGTCTTTGCAGCGGCTCGCCGGTATTCGGATTGACGTCAAAGCGTGGAAAGTTGCTGCTGGAAATATCAACGCGAATGCGATGCCCTTTCTTAAATAGATTTGCCGTCGGATACAAATTGATTGTGACCGAATAAATCTCTGCCGGCCGCATCAGTTTTTGCTGTGACAGCGAATCCCGATAGCGCGTGCGGATGATCGAATCGCCGATATTCATTTCAAAGCCTGCAGGGAAGTCCTGGTTCGGCGGATGGATGTCCAACAACTTGGCAGTGAAGTCCGTGTCCACAGCGGTTGACGAGATCCAAAGCTTTACGGTAACCGGACCGGTAACTTCAATGTCTTCGGCCAGGGGCGCTGTCTGAAACACGACAACGTCATTGCGCACTGAAAGCGGCAACAGGTCTTTACATCCGAGCACTTTTTCCCGGCAGCGCTGGTCGTAGGCGCCGTTGTCCATCAGTCCGGCGTTCGACGAGATATTGCCGCCAATTGTGGGGACCGGATTTGCCGGGTCGAATCGGTAAGTAGTCGCGCCGGTTTCTGATTTGGGTTTCTCCAGACTGAGGCCGCCGTCAGGCTGAAAGTAATAGGGCGTATATCGGGTTCGGGCCAGCGGGAATTCATTCTCGTCGCGCCACTCTCCGCCGTGCTGCATTCTTCCGGCGGAGGACTTCCGCTCGTCGCCGCCACCCATAACGAACAGCCTGACTGGCGCGGCGCGATCGGCGCCGTTCTCAATTCCTTTCAACCAATGGTCGAACCACCGCAAACGCCAGTCGTTGAAATCGAGCGCGCCCTCCTTGGGAAACTCCACTTCGCCGGCCCAATTGCTCCGCTGGCCGCCATGGGTCCAGGGGCCGATGATCAGGCGTTGAGCCGCGCGCTTGGATTTGGACAGTGCCTGCCAGTTCATTATCACCTGCCGCGTCCAGGAATCGTACCATCCGGTCACGTGATAAACGGGAACGTCGGCGTAGTTGCTGGTGTTGTCGACGACCGAGTAGCCGATCTGCTTCCAGTAATCGTCAACATCTCCGTGCTGCATCACTTCGATGAGCCAATCCTCGTATTCGGGCACAAACTTCAAAGGCGTGGTACCGCGTTTGACCGGAAGATGAAGCACATGTTGGCGCATCATCTCGCCGCTTTGCACCAGGGCTTGGCGGATGACAGGATCTTGCAGGGCGCGCTTTGCGTTGGGCGCCCCGATGGTGTAGATCCAATTCATGAATCGGAGTTCGAAGGCGCCACCATGCCGGAAGCCGGCTATGCCGACGTTTGAAAGCGCGTCCACGGGAATCATGGCTGTCAGGTGAGGCGGATTCATTTCAGCTAGAGCGTGTTGAGTCCCGCCAGGGTAGCTGGTGCCGATGGTTCCAATCTTTCCCGTAGACCAGGATTGCCGCGCGATCCATTCGACAATGTCGAAGCCGTCGCGTCCGTCATCCAGGATCAACCGCCACACACCTTCGGAGTGATAGCGGCCGCGCACGTCGTTCATCACCACCGAGTAGCCGCGGGCGGCAAACCACTGAGCCTCGCGAACGGTTCCAGGCGCTTCTTTGTCGTAAGGTGTTCTGCTGAGAACGGTGGGGAATCTAGCCGGAAGCGCGGCGCCGTTCTTGGCGGGAAGATAAATGTCCAGGGCCAGGCGCACACCGTCCCGAACCGGTACCATCACATTTTTTTGAACTACGACTTCAAACGGTTGGGCCGTGTCGGCGGCGTGCTGAGCCGCGTTCTGAGCCGGGTAAGGATGCGTGAGCAAAAACAACAGCGCGGCAGAGATAACAAACGAAAAGCGACGGTGCGTCATGGTGACTCTCCTCGACGTGCCGATGATGATCCGAACGATTAGACTAGTTTCTGTCGCAAAACAGGAAATGTCAGAGCCCGGAGCGTAAGCGACGGGTCCCGCCAGAGTAAGTCGGCGATCCAGATCTTCGTCTGGCGGACTTTGTCACTCCGGCGGGACCCGTCGCTTACGCTCCGGGCTCTGA
>DASYPF010000180.1:0-5416 GCA_036006905.1 Acidobacteriota bacterium | reverse complement strand
CTTGAGCCGCGTAATGGGCATTGCAACCAGCCTTTGCGCGGCCGTCGTAATGGGGGCGCTCATTGTCATTCTGGGATACATTGTCGCAAACGGCATTCGCTCGCTCAGCTTCAGCTTTCTGGTGAATGACCCGAAGCCCGTCGGCGAAGCCGGCGGCGGGATTGCCAACGCCATCGTGGGCTCCTTCATGCTCGTCGGACTGGCATCGCTCCTGGGGTTGCCGGTTGGCATATTGGCAGGCATCTATCTGGCCGAGTATGGCTCCCACCGGCTCGGGGACGGGCTCCGTTTTCTCATCGACATCCTCACCGGAGTGCCATCGATCGTGATCGGCGTCTTCGCCTGGACGATCCTGGTTCGTCCCATGGGTCATTTTTCCGCCCTGTCCGGCGGCGTAGCGTTGGCCATCATGATGATGCCCATCGTCGCCCGCACTACCGAGGAGATGCTGCGGCTGGTACCGCAACATCTGCGTGAAGCTGCGCTCGCTCTGGGCGCTCCACGATGGCGAGTAAGTGTGGGCGTGGTGCTGCGCACTGCCGCCGGTGGCGTCGCGACGGGCAGCATGCTCGCGATTGCGCGCGTGGCGGGAGAAACCGCGCCGTTGTTGTTCACCGCCCTCGGCTTAAACTATTTGAGCACGGACTTGAATCAGCCGATGGCTTCGCTGACGTTCCAGATCTTTTATTACTCCACGTCGCCTTACGACGAATGGCACTCTATGGCATGGGCGGCCACTTTAGTATTGATTACAACGGTATTGGCGCTGAATGTGGCAGTCCGGGCGCTTGCTCGGCCACATAAAGCATAAATGTTCACCGCAGAGGCGCAGCCTGGCTGAGCCGCAACCAAAACTGCCACGAAGGCACGATGACACGAAATTAATTAGAATGCGCTTCGGGTCATCGTGCCTTCGTGGCCGAGCTTAGAAACTTTGTAAAAAAAGCAAGAAGTTGCCAACATGCTACGTAGCGCGTCGAGGCAACAACCAACGACGATTTTTTAGCTGACACAACTGTTGTTAGAAAGACAAGCAGTTGCCAAATGAAAAAGGGAGGCGATAACTTGATTTCCAGCATGCTGCCGCCTTCCCCGACTGCCGGAAAGGATGTTGCGGTTGGCAGCGAGCAGGCCGGTGCAAAACTCACGGTAGCAAAGATGATTGTGGAAAAGCTTAATTTCTACTACGGCCGGCTGCGTGCTTTGCACAACGTGTCGCTGCACTTTCTCTCCAACAGAGTCACTGCTCTAATCGGCCCGTCCGGATGCGGCAAGTCGACGATGTTACGCACGCTGAACCGGATGAATGACATCATATCCGGCACCCGCATTGAAGGACGGGTGGAGCTTGATGGCGAGGACATATACGCCCCGGGGACCGACGTGGTTTTGCTGCGGCGCCGCGTGGGCATGGTATTTCAGAAGTCCAACCCATTCCCGCGCTCGATATTCGACAATGTTGCCTATGGTCTCAGGATCAATCATCTGACCAATTCGAAAGCGGAACTGGAAGACCGCGTGGAAGCGAGCCTGCGTTCGGCGGCTCTGTGGGAAGAGGTAAAAGATCGGTTGAAAGAATCGGCGCTGGACCTTTCCGGCGGCCAACAACAGCGACTCTGTATCGCGCGAGCGCTGGCGGTGGAGCCCGACGTCCTTTTAATGGACGAACCGGCCTCGGCTCTGGATCCCATTGCCACCCAGAAAATAGAAGAACTGATTGAGGAGTTAAAGGAGCGTTACACTATCGTAATCGTGACGCATAACATGCAGCAGGCAGCGCGGGTATCCGATTACACGGCTTTTTTTTATCTGGGGGAACTGATTGAGTTCAATGATACGCGAAAGTTATTCACCAAGCCAGAAAAGCAACAGACAGAGGATTATGTTACCGGCCGATTTGGGTAATTCCACAATTTCGGATTGCGGATTGCGGATTGCGGATTGCGGATTGCGGATTGCGGATTTCAAAAACGTCCGTTGTCAGTTGTCCGTCGTCCGTTGTATAGCCGCAGGATCACAGGCTGCTCACAACTGACAACTGACAACTAACTGACAACTGACTACTGACTACTGACTACTGACAACTGCCAAATGACCGACCACATCAGCAAGCATTTTGATGAACAACTGAGCCTGTTGAAGCAGCAGATCCTGCGCATGGGATCCATAGTGGAGGAGGCGATCTCACGCAGCATCCACGCCCTGGTGCGACGCGATACGCCGCTGGCCGAGCAAGTGATCGCCAACGACCCGCACGTCGACAAGTTGGAAATAGAAATCGACAACATCAGCCTGGAGTTGCTGGCGCTCCGCCAGCCGGTGGCCCGCGACCTTCGTTTCATCACCACAAGCCTGAAGATTGTTAAAGATCTGGAGCGCGTAGGCGACCTTGCCGTAGACATCGCCGAGCGTGCCGTGGAGTTGAACCCCGCGCCGGAAACAAAGCCACTGGCCGACTATCCGATCATGGCAGAGGCAGCACAGAAAATGCTGAAGGATGCGCTGGATGCCTTCGTCAACCAGGACGTGGAGCTGGCGCAGAAAGTCCTCTACGCGGACGACTACGTGGACATGCTCAACGAGAAGTTGTTTCGCGACCTGCTCTCATATATGGCGAAGAATCCAGCCGACACTGCCTGCGCCTCACATTTGATGTTTGTCGCCAAGTATCTGGAGCGCGTCGGCGACCATTCCTCCAACATCGCCGAGATGGTCATCTTCATGGTCGAAGGCCGCGACATCCGCCATCTGGAAAAAATCGCGCACCTGAAGGAATGAACAGGGCAATAGGGCTGTTGCCCGGGAGCGCACGCATCCTGCGTGCTTATGTCTTCATAAGAGCACGCTGGAAGCGTGCGCTCCCGGGACTAAACAAATAACCGTAGTATGAGATAAGAGCAGGCGGCGATGAGGGCCGCTGCCGGGATGGTGAGCACCCAAGCCCAAACGATTCTGGCCGCCACTCCCCACTTGACGGCAGAGAGCCCGTGAATCGATCCGACTCCCACGATCGCTCCCGTGATGGTGTGCGTTGTGCTCACCGGGATCCCGATATAAGCCGCACTCAGAATTGTGATTGCCCCTGCCGTTTCCGCACAGAAGCCGCCGATGGGGCGGAGCTTTGCTATTTTCTGGCCCATGGTCTTGACGATGCGCCATCCTCCAAAGAATGTTCCCAAGGCAATGGCCGCGTGGCAGATCAATATGACCCAGAACGGTATTTCGAATTTGGCAAGAAAGCCGGTCGAAAAGAGAACACCGGCGATGATACCCATGGTCTTCTGTGCGTCGTTGGTTCCGTGCCCCAGGCTGTAAAAAGCGGCCGAGACCAGCTGCAGTTTCCGAAATGCTTGGTCGACCTTTCGTGGCCCTGATTGGCGGACAAACAAATGTGCGACCAGAATCAATATGAATGCGAGAGAAAGGCCGATCAGCGGAGAAAGAACGATAGCGGCAAGAGTTTTGTACCAGCCCGATGGAATAACGGCAGACCAACCGGCTCGTACTACGGCTGCGCCCGCGTAACCTCCGATGAGCGCATGCGAGCTGCTGGTCGGCAGGCCAAAATACCAGGTGATGATGTTCCAGAGGATGGCTCCCATTAACCCTCCGAGAATGACAGTTTCGTCGATTTTAGTGACGTCGATCATCCCTTTGCCGACGGTCCTGGCGACGGCCGTTCCAAAACCGAACGCGGCCACAAAGTTGAAAAACGCCGCCCAAGCCACCGCCTGCAAAGGGGTCAGCACGCGAGTCGAAACAATGGTCGCAATGGAATTGGCTGCATCGTGAAAACCATTCAGAAAATCGAAGACCAGGGCCACAGCGATAATGAAAAGGATGTAGTAGAACATCGGTCTCTCAGTTTAACGGGTGCACGGATGTGGTGTCATGACATCCTATACACTTGGTGGTGCGTGGCTGAAACGAAAATTTGGTACACGGGAAACACGGAGTAAGCTGAATTCTGGAGCATGAAGGCACACCCATGAGGCTGGCTAGTACACTGTAACAGAAAAAATTGATACCGTTTATTAGGACACGGAAAACGCGGAAAACACGGACTCACGAATGTCTTTTCGGGGCACCCTCCATTTATTGCCTGGCTGATTGTGTCTCAGAGTGCCCCGAAAAGACATTCGCAAATCCGTGATTTCTGTGTCATCCGTGTCCCAATAAGCGGTACCGATTTTTCTGTTACAGTGTACTAGCCAGCCTCATGAGTTTGCCTTCATGCTCCAGAATTCAGCATATCTTACTCTCCCACTGGCCGCGGCAAATTCTATAATACTTGAGGAAGGAGAAGGCGACGGCGACCTTATGGGGTCTCCCACGCTTCAGTAAAGAAAGAATGCTCAGCCGCAAGCACTGTTTATCGGCCACTCTTGCCATCAGTTTACTAATCTGGATTTCGGCGGTGGCTAAAATCTCCAACAGAGCGCAACCACCGCATGGAGTTTTTCCAACCACCGCCGACGCTGCAACACTGACCGGAAAGGCGATCTTTCGCGGGACCGCCCCGAAACCCAGCGTCGTCCGCATGGAAGCGGACCAAAATTGCGCTACCCAGCATCAGAATCCCGTTTACCTGCAGCAGATCGAGGTCGATGACCAGGGAGGTCTTCGAAATGTCTTCGTCTGTGTAAAGCAGGGGGTAGAAGGGCAAACTTTTCAACCGCCTGCGCAGCCCGTGATCCTCGATCAGAAAGGTTGCATTTATCAGCCCCGCGTTCTGGGGATCCAGACAGGACAAAAACTCAAGGTCTTAAACAGCGATCCAACCATGCACAATGTGCATCCATTACCCCGGGAAAATCAGGAATGGAACCTGTCTCAGCCGCCCAAAGGGCTGCCTCTGGTGAAAACCTTTGAGCATCCGGAGATCATGGTTCGCGTCATGTGCAATATTCATCCGTGGATGCGATGCTACATTGGGATCGTTCCTCATCCTTATTTTGCAGTGACCTCCACGGATGGAAACTTCGCCATCAAAGACATCCCTCCGGGTCAATATACCCTGGAAGCCTGGCACGAAAAGCTGGGCACGCAGGAACAGAAGCTGACCGTTGGTCCGAAAGAAAGCAAAGCTGTGGAGTTTGTATTTACCCAGAAATGAGAAGTGCGAATGACGAAGTTCGAATTACGAATGCCAACCAAGGGTGGTTTAATTTTTCTGAGCCGACGGGACGTGCTCGACATTACAGCCGCAGTCAGAAAACTATCGGTCATTCGTCATTCGAACTTCGTCATTCGTAATTGCCTCGGTCAACACCTGATAGATCGGTACGCTCTTTTGCTTCCCTTTAAGCGACTCGTCGCCGGCATAGCGGGCCGGGATCTTCCCCTGCAGCGCACTGTAAGTCTCGCCACTGATCAGAATCCCGCCGGCTGGATCCGCTGAAGTGTACTTCTTGTT
>DASYPF010000179.1:0-15723 GCA_036006905.1 Acidobacteriota bacterium | reverse complement strand
CCTAGCCCCCAGCCCCCAGCACCCAACTACCACCTTCTCCCATACCGGTTATACACGTAGGACACTGCGTACAGGACGACGCTCAGCACCAGAAATGAGATGCATCGGTAAATCAGCTTCAGATTGGAGACGTCGTACAGAAATACTTTGAAGATGGTAACGAGCAGGAGTCCGAGGCACATCTTTCGCAGCGCGGCGTTCCTGCGAATCACGCTGACAGCAAACAGTGTTGCCGCATAAAGGCTCCAGGCAACCGAAGTGCTTAAGTCCACGGTAGCCGACGTAGCGCTGGAAAAATAGTAATGGGCCCGATGTCGGAAAAACTCTCCCACGATCTGGCTGACCCAGTACCATCCCAACAGCACCGTGGGCGCCAGATACAGCAAACTAAACTGTCGTGCGCTTTCAACGCCTTGTACCTTCCCCACTCCACTCTGACCTTTGAGCGCGATTTCCTTGAAGCGTACAGTCCAAAATATTCCGCCACATGCAATGATAAGCAGCATGGCAGCTTTCCGATTCCAAAGCAGCGCGCGCAGCAATCCGATTTCCGCAGGACGGGTAACATTCCAAAATATGGAGTAAATCAATGCCGAGAGAAATACAATCCAGGCTGCCGCCGCGGTGACATCCGAGATCTTGCCTTGAAGCTGTTTTGTCGCCAACCTGTTCAGCGCGCCGGCTAAAAGCATCCAGCCCAGTGCCAGTTTCCAATCCGTCCATGCCTGCGCGCAGAAAATGTAAACGAAGAGAACGGTGAAGGAAATCAGCGCCAGATACTCACCACGATGGGCAAACATCCGATGGACAAACGCCCCCACGGCGCTCAGCAGTAGAAAGCCGAAAGTGATCCAGTAGTCCTGAGTAGTTTGAACCTGGTTATTGATGTAACTGAGGCGGAAGTAAAAGAAGATCAAAGCCAGGACTGTGGTAACGATATTCAGTGTTGCAAGATAAGACCGGGTTGGAGCTCGAATAGCCGCCGGAGACTCTTGCGCTCCTGATCCGCGTCCGGTGAATCCTGTCTGGGCCCCGGATGACGGCGCCACGAACATTATTGCCAGAAGCCACAGCAGAATTGACATCGGGCGGCTGTAAGCCAAATCGACATTCCAGTTTGAGACCGTAATGACGTTCACCGCCAGCAGGGCCAGCCTGGCCAGTGGCCACGTTTTGCGAAATACAACCCAACTGTAGCCGAGGTTGATGGCGATCAGATAGGGGCCCTGCAGCGTGAATGGTTGATAGTCAGCGGTGAGTGGGCCGGCCGGAACACGCGATGTCAGCAGTGTGTCCCACTGGAGACCCGATAGAATCTGTGGCGCAAAACCAGCGCCGACCAGAGACCAGACGGCCAGGACTTCCGATTCGTGGCGCACTGCCTGTAGCACTAGGGCAAAAGCTGCAACCAGCAGGTAAGCAAAGGCGAGCAGTGGAGTGAAGATACCGTATAAATAGAGCCCGGCGTACACGGTTAGAAACAGGACGCCGAATCCGCTGGCGGCAATGATGCTGGCATACTGCCGCATCGGTTTTTGAAACAACAGCTCACTCCAGACAAGGAGCACATAACCGGTTAGCGTACCTGCGAATATCTTTACCGAATCGCTGATCCAACCGTTGTCGAAGGCATATTTCAGAAGAAATGCGACGCCGAAGAGAAGCGCGACCAGAGCAATCTTGTCGAAAACCTGCCGGCCCAGCTTCATTTCCAGACTGGCACCGTCTGGCTCGGGCGGCGCGGCGCTTCCAGCCGCAGGCTTCATTTGATCCGGAGAACCCATCGCCGGCCCAGCGACATGAGAACCTGCGGTTTCAGCAGTGGGTCGATGCGCCACTGGAGAAACTGGAACTGGCGCCGGTGGCACCTCCGGAGAATGAGCCGCCGCTGTCACGAATGGCGGTGGCTGAGAAATCGGAGCAGTCGTCTGTGGAGCCGAAGGCAAGCTGGAGGCGAGGTTCCGGCGCAGCTCGCTTAGTTCGCTTTGAAGCTGAAGCAGTCGGGCTTCCAGTTCTTCAAGTTTTCGCCACGCGTCTTGTGCGGGTTCGGTCATTGATTATTGAAGGGAGTGATCTTCGGAAATCGGCGTCGATTTTAGCAAGTTTAGACACAGGCGTCTATTTTGGTTGGACGAATGACCTCAGGTTCCTAATACCATGGAGCAAACGAGGAGCCGCGCAGCGGCGTTGACAATTGTAGCCGAGGCCGTGAGGCCTCGGTTGACGAGCCCCCAAATACCACCAGCCGCGTAGCGGCGAAAGAAATTTCGATATGGAATTGAATTCGACGAGCGCTATCTGTGGGATTGAATTCTGTCCGCCGCTACGCGGCTCCGCTTGATTTGGGTCGGAGGACCGAGGCCTGACGGCCTCGGCTACAATTCTTCGCGCCGCTATGCGGCTCCTCGTTTCGCGAACAAGCTCAACCAGAACCTAACTTATGCTATTAATTGAGAAAAACGTTGAATTTTGTTCAACGTTTTTCTCAAATGCTCGCGGACTCCCTAGAGTAGATTTCGAGTGGTCAGACGTTAAATGATTCACCACAACCGCAGGTGCTCTTAACGTTGGGATTGTTGAATTTGAAACCTGATCCTTGCAAAGTTTCGACATAATCGATTTCGGTTCTGTCCAAGTAAGCGAGACTCTGCGGGTCGACGAAAACCTTCAATCCGTCGAGCGTCAGCACACTGTCTTCGCCGTTGGACTGCTGTTCAAACGCCATGGCATACTGGAATCCGGAACAACCTCCACCGATGACTTGGACTCGCAGTCCTTGGTAAGGCTCTGGCTGTTGTGCCATTATCTCCTTCACCTTGGACAATGCCGCAGGGGTCAGAGTAACCATATCGTTAAGCTCCTCTATCTAAATCCATCATAGGAGAAGGTATTTAGGCTGTCAAATGAATCAGTCAGTCCGGTCTTACGCCTGCTTTGCCGCCAGATCCCCAATTACTGGAAGGCGATACATCTCCTCACAGTAAGCCTTGTACATGAGGAGTATCCAGAGGAACAGCAGTCCTAACGTGACCAGTGATTGGAATATGTAGGAGAGAAAATCCAGAGGCGCCGGCAACACGGCGGTGATGATCAGAGTCATTACGATTGTCAGGACTTCCACGACCACCCATGCGATAAAAAAGAAGATAGATTGGAATGCGTGGAATCGGATGAACTTATCTCGATTGTAAGGTTCTATTAGAAGAAACAGGATTCCGCTAATAAACAGCAAAATGTAGCACAGCAGAGCGGCGACATTGCGTTGCAGGTCCCCTGTTTTTGTCCTTGAGGCCGAGTTGGTGTCCGGCGCCTGGGGCTCGTTGCGACGTAGGTCTTGTGCGGCGGCATTTTCGCCATTGACCGGGTTTCCACAGCTAGGACAGAATCTGGCGCTTTCCTCCAGCAGGTTCCCGCACTTCGCGCAAGCTCTCGGCGCCATCAAGTCTCTCCTTCAAGAAAGTTGCATGCGAATAAGGAGCGCAAGAAAATCCTTCTGGAAAGCGAACCTGAGTTGGGGATTCCGGGGTTGGTGCTTCCAATCCGCTGATTGTGGAGACGACCCCCCGACTTGCCGACACAAAACGTTACGATTCTGTGCAACCAATCCCGGTAAATCAAGCGAAAATAACGTAGAGACTGCCGTCAGCTAACAGCCGTCAGCTATCAGGTAGCGAGCGACCTCATAATGCCACCACGGGGCTTGTCCCCGTGGAGCCGTGATTGGACACTAAAAGCGGACGTTGCTCTCTGCGCCACCACGGGGCTTGCCCCCGTGGAGCGATGATTGAAAAACTAAGCGGTCGCGCCGGTGTGCAGTGCCGACGTTGAAATCGTTCACTCGATATCAGATGTCAGCTCAGACACCGTTTTCGGTGCTGGGCTGTTAGTTAGCTGTTAGCCTGGATTATTCACAAACATTCAACACAGAGCCACAGAGGACACGAAGATAGCACATAGAATAGGGCTGAAGCTTGAATTATGAAGACCGAAACAGGTAAGGACAGGATGCAGTCTCGACGAGTCTCATACTTCAAACTTCAGCCCGCTCTCTGTGCTAACTTTGTGCTCTCTGTGCCTTTGTGTTGAACCTTTGTGAATAATCCGGGTTAGCTGAGAGCTGAGAGCTGATAGCTGACAGCTCAAACACAATGTCGCTTACACGCAGTAGTGTCCGGGAACGAACTCAAAAGCAAACTCTGCGGACGACTCCCGAAGTTACAGGGCGCCGCCAGGAACTGTGGCTTCTTGCCGCCGCTTCCGCCGTCACCTTTCTGGGACTGTTTCTCACTTACCAGGCCAAGACCGCTGCGTTTGACACCATACGCACGCAATTAGCCTCCAGACAACTGCTGAATCTGAATACGGTGCAAAGCAGCAATGACGTCCTCCCTTTTCTAGGAATTTTCTCCAGCCCCGATGATCGGCTATTTGCGGCCCGCAGAATTTACGATCGCATCACCGGCATCACAGAATCCGGTGAGTCCCGAGGCTTACCCAATGTCGGCAGCCTGGCAACTATTCGTGTAACCACCCGGCAGATCGAATCGGCCCGCGGGCTGCAAGAATTCCGCAGGCACCTGGATGAAATGTCCAGGAATCTCACCAAGGAACAACGCTCCAACTTGACTCTACCCCTGCTTACTACCGAGCAGTTTCAACAAATCAAGCCATTTTTTGTCGTCCGATCTCCTCAAGATTACGCAGGCCTGTTCTGGCTTCACGCATTGCTGTTCTTTGCCGCGTTTTATCTGGTTCACTTTGTTTGGCGATTCTCGCGATTTGCGGGCGACACGACGCTGCTGCCCATGGCTCACTTGCTTGCCGGGATCGGATTGATGCTCATGGTCAGCCTGCGCGATCCGGTACGCGATCTGGCGCTGTTTGCCGACTTCGCTCAAGGCGCGGGTCTTGGCTGCCTGGCGATGCTGGCGTTCAGCTATCCCGATTATCAGCGGTCCGGCTTGCGGCGCCTCAGTTTCGTGCCGTTACTGGTCAGCTTCCTGCTGTCGATTATTCTGATCCTTTTTGGCACAGGGCCGGGCAGCAGTGACGCCAAAGTGAATCTCCAATTGGGACCGCTCTCACTGCAGCCGGTCGAAATCATCAAATTCCTGCTGGTCTTGTTTCTTGCCGGATACTTCTCAAATCGATGGGAGTTTCTGCGCGAGTTGAAAGAGGAGAGCGCTTCGATTCCCAAGCTCCTACGCCAGTTCGAAATGCCGCGGCTGCGCTATGCAATTCCGGTACTTGCCGGCTTATTGCTTGCGCTTTTGTTTTTCTTCCTGCAGCGAGATCTGGGCCCGGCGTTGATCATTTCACTTTTATTTCTGGCGCTTTATGGAATCGCGCGCGGGCGCACAGGGGCGTTAGTTCTGGGCGCGCTGATAATGGCGGCAGGTTTTTCGGTCGCCTACTTGATCGGATTTCCTCAAACAGTTGCCGGACGCATTGGAATCTGGCTTTCGCCCTGGCACAACTATGTGCGGCCGGGAGGAAACCACTTGGCACATTCCTTTTGGGCGCTTTCCACAGGAGCTCTCGCCGGGATGGGCTCCGGCTTGGGCGATCCGGGACTAATTCCGAATGTGCATACCGATTTGGTGCTCCCCGCCATCGGTGAAGAGCTTGGCTTCCTCGGGCTGCTGGCAGTTTTTGCGATTTACTGCGTGCTGATCAGGCGCGCATTTCGCATCTCGCTGAATGCATCCGGAAATTACGCTTTATGGCTCGGCGTCGGACTGACATTGATGCTGTCGTTGGAAATCCTCTTCATCTCAGCGGGGGTTCTAGGGCTGCTTCCTTTCTCGGGAGTGGTCACACCCTTTATCAGCTACGGCAAGTCGGCGCTTATCTCGAACTTTCTGGCGCTGGGCGTTCTGGCTGCCATCTCGTCACAGCCGGGACAAGAGGATCAGCATCAGCCGTTTCAGACGCCCGTGCGGTGGGTGACTCGCGTCCTGGCCCTGATTCTGGCCGTGGTTCTAATCAAACTCTGTTTCGTCCAGGTGCTTTATCCCGACGAGACCGCCGCGGCCGGCGCGCTAGTGGTGCAGTCAGACGGGGTACTGCGCTTCGAATACAATCCGCGACTTTTAGCTGCCGCAAGATCTATTCCCCGCGGCGCTATTTATGACCGCAACAATATTCCACTTTCTACCAGTAACCGGGAAGAAATTGAGCAGCATCGCAAGCAATACAGCTTGCTCGGCATCGATATCGACCGGTCTCACTCGCCGGCCGAAAAACGCTTTTACCCGTTCGGCGCGCTGACGTTCCATCTGCTCGGTGATGTCCGGACCAAACTGAATTGGGCGGCAAGCAACACTTCCTTCGTAGAACGTGATTCCAATACCCATTTGCAGGGATTTAACGATCATCTGCGGGTGGTCACTGTGAAAGACATGCGCACCGGCCGCGACATGCACATTCTGAAAAGAGACTACCGGGAACTCCTTCCGCTGCTGCGTTACCGGTATCGCCGTTCCCAAAAGAAGGTGCAGGAGATTCTAAACCGCGATCGGAATGTTCACCTTACTGTGGACATTCAGCTACAGCAGCGGGTGGCGCAGATATTGGAGCAGCACGTTAGCAAGGCCGGCTCGCAGAAGGGTGCGGCGATCGTGCTGGACCCAAAAACCGGAGAGTTATTGGCGTCGGCGACTTATCCCTGGGCAGGAGTTGAACAGATCAGTGTGCCTCCCATGGAGACAGACCAGACCATGGAAAGCAATCTGGAGGCGCTAATTGATCGGCCGCGCTACGGAATATACTCGCCGGGATCTTCCTTCAAGCTGGTAACGGCCGTCGCTGCGCTGCGCAAAGACAATACTTCCCCGGCCAGGACGTTCACTTGTATTCGGCTGCCGGATGGCCGGGTCGGCAATTATGTTCGCGGACTCAATCGGCCCGTTCGGGATGACATTCTCGACAAAGCTCCGCATGGAACGGTAAATTTGGAAAGAGGGCTGACCGTTTCCTGCAACGCCTTCTTCGCGCAGCTTGGCACTTACGTTGTTGGCCCAGACGAGTTGCTGCGGACTGCTTCGTTTTTCAATATCAAAGTGGCATCTCCCAATGAAGCGAAGAGATTAAGGCAGTTCATGCCTTGGGCTTCCTACGGCCAGGGTGAAGTCGTCGTCACGCCGCTTCAAATGGCCCGCGTGGCGGCTACCGTGGCCAATGAAGGGCGCGTCGTTTATCCCTGGTGGGTGCGTGAGGAAGCCCCGACGCTCAACGTGCCGGTGCAGTCGCTGCTTTCTCCCTCGGAGGCCCGGATGCTGTCTCGGTTTATGCGGGAAGTGGTCACCGGCGGAACGGGTCGCGCGCTTGCGGGACTGAGCGTTCCGGTTGCGGGCAAGACCGGCACGGCCGAGATGGAAAATCAACCTTCTCACGCCTGGTTCATCGGTTATGCTCCCTATGGGAGCTCGGCAAGACAGATTGCATTTGCTGTGCTGGTCGAAAACGGAAGTTACGGAGGCAGAGTGGCAGCCCCGGCGGCTGGCGAAATAATTCTAGCGGCAGCAGAGCGAGGGCTCTTCGGCAATCGCGAAGCCGCAGAGTCTGCAAGTCGGCAGGCAGGCAAGCCGGCAGGTCGGTAGTCTGAAAACGGCCAGCAAGTCGGCAGATCAAATCAATCAAACATGGGCATCCTCGATAAACTCCACAACGTCGAAAAAACAATTCAAAAATTCATTGAGCTGCAATTCGGGGAGGAAGCCTCGAGAGAACCGCTGGAGGTACGCCGAGAAATCTTGGAAGAGGTTGAAGATAAGATTCGAACTACCGGCGGTAAACGCGCCTTTCCCTTCAACGCTATCGTGGTCAGCCTTTTCGGTGCCGATCCAGAAAGCCGGGCAGTCCTGCAGGCGGCATTCATCGATACCGGACAAATCGCATCCGATATACACCAGCTTTTAGAAGGCTGCGAGATTCCGGGTGAATTGCAAATCCATGTGCGCATCGTTGGCGAATCCAAGCCGGAGCTCGGCCAAATCGACACAGCCGGCTTTCACATCCATTACAGCCGCCGGGTTCAGAAAGAAAAGAAAAAGCTTGCCCAGGTCCCCAGCGCCTTTTTGACTGTCCTTCGCGGCAAGGCTAAACGTAAGAATTGCAAAGTCAACACCCCCCAAACCAACATTGGCCGCCTCCGGGAAATCTTGGATCTGTCCGGCCGCGTGGTGCGCCGCAATGACTTGGCCTTTCTCGATCTGGACGATGCGGTTAATTCGACTGTATCCCGAGCGCACGCCCACATCTACTATGAATCGGACACCGGAGGTTTCCGAGTGAGCGACGATGGAAGCGTGTATGGCACGCAGCTAGTCCGCGATGGCCGGACCATTGAAGTTCCCCCCGGCGCCCACCGAGGTGTCAAGCTTCGCAGCGGAGACAAGATTCATTTGGGGAAAGTCATCGTGCAGTTTGAGATTAAGTGAGTGCCAGCCAGGAGGCAGTCGGCAGGAGGCAGTCGGCAGGCACCAGGAGGCAGACGGCAGGCAAAAGGCGTCATTCGTCACTCGTCATTCGTCACTCGTCATTAGTTCCAACCGACCAACAGTGTGAAGGACGAATGACCCATGACGAATGACCAATGACGCTTTTTTCTGCCGCCTGCCTCCTGCCGGCTGCCCTCCTGCCAACTGACCTTCCCGCCGATGCTTTAATAATAGTTGAGATGGGATCTCAACAGCCGGATCTACATTTAGGCCGAATCTTTGCGGACAAGTATCGAATCGAAGAAAGGCTGGGCTCGGGCGGAATGTGCCACGTCTACCGCGCCCGACATATCGTCATTGACAAAGAAGTCGCCCTGAAAGTGTTGAGAGCCGAGCTGGCCGCTGATCCACAAGTAGCTGTTCAGTTTGAGCAAGAGGCCCGAGCGACAAGCCGCATCCATCATCCCCATGCCCTCGACGTAACGGACTTCGGCGTCACCGAAGATTCTTGGTATTTCATCAGCCGCCGACTTGAACACTCGACGAGACGAAATTTTAGCCACGCTGCGCAGTTGGATCGATACTTTAAAAGCGCGCGACGTTAATGGGCACCTGGTCCACTACAACGACAGGCTGCACACTTATTACTTGAAGCGAAATGCCACTAAAAACCAGGTCCGTCTGGATCGGGAACGCGCCCTCTCCCATTACAGCTCTCTGGATATAAGTCTGAAGAATATTCAAATCGAATTGGATCCGACGCTAACTCGGGCCGTCGCCACTTTCGATAAGACCTGGAACTTTACGGGGACATATCCTTCATCAGGAGAAGTACGGGAACGGGTCTGGCTCGACTACGCTGACAGACGGTGGCTAATCACCGGGGAGCGAGACTTGAAGTTACACTGGCAGAAACAAGATTTCCGATGGCCGTGAAGAACAGAGGTTAGAGGTCAGAGGTTAGAGGTTAGAGGTTAGAGGCTAGCCTGGATTATTCACAAACATTCAACACAGAGCCACAGAGGACACGAAGATAGCACAGAGAATAGGGCTGAAGCTTGAAGTATGAAGACCGAAACAGGTAAGGACAGGGTGCAGTCTCGACGAGTCTTCATACTTCAAGCTTCAGCCCCGCTCTCTGTGCTAACTTTGTGCTCTCTGTGCCTTTGTGTTGAACGTTTGTGAATAATCCGGGCTAGAGGTTAGCAGGTCAACAAGTCAGCAGGTCGCCCACTCAGATGGACGGGACTTGTGGATCTAATGACCTGACTGATGACCGATGATTGGTGACCGATGACCGATGACCAATGACTTTTTCCTACTTCTTTTGATCGTCCTCGCGCGAAGCTTCGCTCAACCCCTCTTTGAAGCTGCGGATCGCTTGTCCCAGACCACGTCCTACTTCGGGAAGCTTGCCAGCTCCAAAAACAAAGACGGCGATGACTAGAATGACCAAAAGTTCAGGAAAACCGAGATTTCCCATAATAAAGTCCAACACCCATCTTCTTAATTATCTAGCCGCCACCATTAAACTACAGTTAAATCTTGATTAAAAGGGGTTGAAGCGGGACGAAGTACGAATGACGAAGTTCGAATGACGAATGATAGACCAGTTGACGTTGGCATTCGCAATTCGAACTTCGTCATTCGTACTTCCTACACCTCTGCCCGGTGTACAATCTTGTCAAACACTGCATCGCGGCCTTTCGAACGCATCTCTTCCTGTAATTCTTCCAGTGCCGCACGCACCACGTCGCGGTGATGCACCTCGGGATGCCCGCCCGCGGTAAGTTCCAGCCACAGCGAATGGATCAAGTTGATGTCGTCCTGGGTCAAGTTGGGCGCATGGGCGCCGAGATAATAGGTGCGCACATTGCCAGGCGCGGTCACGACCTTAAACACCAATTGCTTGCGTTGGCGCCCCGGCAAATTCTCCCATACGGCCCCCAAGCGCCGCGCTTGTTCGTCGGGACTCATTTTGGCCGACGCCCCGGCGACAATTTCCGCGATCTGAAGGTTGTCGGCCGTCTGCGCAATCGCTTGGAAGATATCGGTGGTAGGGACAACAATCAACTTGACCGGCTTGCCGTGTTTCTCTGCCAGCGCAACAACACGAGAGAACAGCAGTTGCTCGTAATCGGAAAAAACTCCCGATCCAGGCATAAACTCGCTGCCACCCAGCGGCCCGCGGATTACTTTTGCCGTCATTACGATCACGTCTCGCAGTTCGGGATTGACGCGATTTAGAACCCATTCCAGGTGATCGAGTGTGTTGTAATCACGGGCCGGCACCAGAATACTTCCTGGTCGCGACTGCATCGTGCCGGCGTCAATGATTTCCTTCTCGCTGAGGCGAAATTCATCCACCGTCATATCACGCCGCGCCCGGCGCCGCTCGTTGACCCGTTCGGAAATAGTAAAGATCGAAAAAAATACCAGCGTGAACGCCAGTCCACTGACGGTAGCCACTTGCTTGGTGACCATGTTGACCAGCGCGATGGAAATCAGGATCAAGGCAACGGATACCAAACCCAATGGGATTTCCTTATTACCCAGGCGGATATTACACGGCACTTTCCACTCGCGTTGCTCTCTATGCGTGTAGCGAAGCACGATCGTCGCCAGCGAATTGAAAATGAATGACCAGATGACACCGAACGCGTAGGCTTCCCCCAGCGCATAGGTGTCGCCAGCCGAGGCGATGATCGCCACCAATTGGAGGCCCACAATCAAGTTGATCATCCGGTGCGTAGTTCCATACTTGCGGTGGGGAGCGCGGAACCACTCGGTTAGGACGCCGTCTTCGCTGACGCGATTGAGAACCCCATTGGACCCGATGATCGCGGTATTTACTGCCCCGGACAACATCAGGAATCCAACAACGACAATGAAACCGTTAAACATCAACTTCAAGGAAACCGGTCCGACAAGATAACTGGCGATTCCGCTGATCAAATTGTCCTTGTATTGGAATCGAACGCCGTCGGGAATAAAGGCGTAGGCGAAGAATGAGACCAGCGAAGTAAACAACAGCGAGTAAATAAAGATCACAATGCCGGCTCGCATCAAGTTTTTGTGCTTCGGATACTCCAACTCCCGGTTCACTTGAGCGAGCGACTCCTCTCCCGACATCGCCAGGATTGAATGTCCCAGTGCAATCAGGATTCCCAGGAGCCCCAGCAGCGCGCCGGCATTTTCCGTCATTCCGTAGCGCGGCTTGGGCTCTTCCGATCCCAAGACTGGCGAAAGGGCCGGAGAACTGGTGTTCGGGAGCGTGCGCAACACGCCGGGTGCGATCTTGGGAAGCCATCCAACGGCATCGCTATTAAAGGAGAGGTTTTGAGGGTTTGGCGCGGGTGGCAAACGGCGCGTCTCGGGTCGTTCCAGCAGAGTGATTCCGCTCCACAGCAGGAGCATGACCACCATCACTGTGGTCACGTACATTATCTTGAGCGCATCATCGGAGGACTCATGGATTCCCTTGGTGTTTCGCCGCCAGAAGTAGAGAGTCACCAAAATTGCAATTAACGCAGCCAGGTGGTTTACCGTCGCGTCCGAGGGCGTCCAGGGATGTCCAAAGTACGTGACTGTCTGAGCGATCAAGTTGATGATGTATTGGCCTGCGGAAACTCCCGAAATCGGACCGGTCAGGATGTAATCGAACATCAAGGCGGAAACCGAGAGCTTAGCCAGCGTTCCGCCCATCGATTCACGCACCACCCGATAGACTCCCGCCCGCGTGAACATCGCGCACGACTCCACATACACGGCGCGCACGGCGTAGGAAAAAAGCATGATGGCCAGAATGAACCAGGGAGCGGCCGGGCCTACTGCTTTTTCGGCGATACCGCCGGCGTAAAAGGCCGACGAGCCGAGGTCATTGAGGACGATGGCGGCAGCTCTCCAAAACGAGATGAAGCTGAGCATGATGGTCGTCGCGACGACCACCCGTACCTGCGGAGAAGTTTTAACCTGCAAATCCGCCATACAAGGAAAGGGTCATTCTAGGCCTTTGGTTAAAAATGTCAAATAAATATGGGAGAAAAACTGCAAGAAATGGCAAAAATAAGAAGAAATCGGCAAGGCACTATCCTGGGAGCGGCAAAGCCGTGGCCTATTTCCACCCACGGCAGAGCCCGGAGCGTCAGCGACGGGTCCCGCCAGACTGAGTCAGTGATCCAAACCTTTGTCTGGCAGACGTTGTTACTTTGGCTGGACCCGTCGCTTACGCTCCGGGCTCTGACGCTGGCGGAGTTTTGCGACAGAAACTACCCACCACAAGGCCAGCGCGGCAAAGCCGCGCCTAGCGACGGGACTAAAGCACGCAGGATGCGTGCGCTCCCAGGCAGTTCCCAGGCGATTAAATTAGCTGCGGCGTGTCGCAGTGCGTCGAACGCTGGAAGTGCTCAACGTCCGAACCAAAATTTCCGTTCCGGGTTTCATTTCGAGTTCTTTACTTCCTTGAATCATCATCGAACCAGCGCCGGCGGCTCCTCCGATGATCATTCCAATCGCCGCTCCTTTGGCGCCACCGGTAATGGCTCCAATAGTTGCGCCCGCTGCCGCGCCAATGCCGCTGCGTTTCAGCGTCTGCTCACCGCGTTTTCCGCTCTCGACGTGCCCTTCTTGGTCTACTTTGCTGGCGTTTTCTTCTTCCGATTCATAGACCTTGACCACTTCACCGCGGTAAGGAGTGGTGATGCCATCGGCGTAGCGGATGTTGTCGAAGGCCAGAGTCATGGTGGTTCTGCCTTTGAATTTGCCGCTTTTCCTGATCGACGCGATGTGCCCGGTTACTGTTGCGCCATTGAACTGGCCAGGGGAAATCACCGTTGTGCTAAATCGGTCTCCGACGCGGTTATCCTTGCTGCTGATCGACTCGTGCAACCGAAGCGTCAGCTCTGTTCCACGAGTGACCCTTGCGGAAGCCGCGTATCCCAGTGATCCGAGAAGCAAAAAGAATGCGGCTGAAATTGCGGCCTTTCTATATATCTTCATATTTCTTCCTCCTCCGTTTTTCTCAG
The DNA here is from genome assembly GCA_036006905.1 of Acidobacteriota bacterium. Classification (GTDB taxonomy): domain Bacteria; phylum Acidobacteriota; class UBA6911; order JACQSX01; family JACQSX01; genus DASXTB01. The sequence continues at coordinate 2,258 of DASYPF010000179.1, read as the reverse complement.
ATGGCGCCCTTTCTAAAGGGTTGCAAAAGCTTTACACTGAGAAAGCATCCAAACGCTTGCTCATCTTCAGTTTACCATCGTTGTAACTAAGCAAATTTTTTCCAGCTTTCCCAACATGTTACAATCCGCCGATGTGTTCCCTGTGGTTCAGCCTTTTTCTACGAGAACAATCCTGAGCGTAGTGGCGCTTCCCGTCGGCTCAAAAAAATTAAACCACGGGGAACACTGGGAACACGGGGAGATAAGGTTCTTCTAGCAGCAACATCATATTGAGCGGTCGCTTCTGGTCCCCGTGTCCCCGGTGTTCCCAGTGGTTCAGTCTTTCTCTACGGAACAATCCTGACTGGACTACAACTCCAATCTAATAATTGAAAAACCATAAAGAGCTGGCTAAATTCATCGGGCGCTGAAGCGGCCTTGGCATGCCAGTCTCCAACTTTACCCAGATGGATGCTCCGAGTATGATCGCTCTAGATATTTGCTTTTTTCCAAAACGGTAGGCGTGGCCGTAGTCGTTGGCGTAGACGTGCACGTGATCGTGAGCGTGATCGGTTTTTGTTGGTTGTGCCTTTGTGATTTTTCATGCCTATCGGACAAAAAAGAGGTCTTATGGACTGGACGGCGAGTTCAACCTTCGAGTGGACTTCGACTATCTCCAATTTTAAAGCCAAGCAAAAAGCGGCGCAGGTGCTGGCGGCGCGCATTGAGTCGGGACAAATCATCGGAATCGGCTCAGGTTCTACCGCTTATCTGGCCATCCAGGAAATTGCCCGCCGCATGAAAAGCGAACGTCTGAGTTTCCTTGGAATTCCGACGTCGTTGGAGGTCCGCCTGGTCTGCGCTCGCGTGGGAATTGCCTGCACGTCTCTGATCGAGCACCGCCCGGACTGGGCATTTGATGGCGCCGACGAAGTGGATAACGATGGCAATATGATAAAAGGCCGAGGAGGCGCTTTTTACACCGAGAAACTGGTCGCTGGGGCGGCGCGTAAATTGTTCATACTGGTGGACCGCTCTAAATTAGTAACCCGGCTGGGAGCAAAATTCCCGATACCGGTGGAAGTCCACCCGCCCGCCATCCGTTGGGTCGAGCAGCAGATTTGCGATTTAGGAGCAAGCGAAGTCAACGTGAGGGCCGCCGCGGGCAAGGACGGCCCTCTGATCACCGAGCACGGCAACATCGTTCTCGATGTCCGATTCCCCGAAATCACGCCCGATTTGGAGAAAGAATTGAAGTCCCGCTGCGGCATCATCGAATCCGGCCTGTTCTGGGGATACAAACCGGAAATCATCATTGCCGACTAGGAATGTCGATGATCGAGCTGCGGCAAGTCACAAAGATCTTTCAGCTACAGAAGCCCGTCGTGGCACTGCACGACGTCACGCTGCAAATCTCCGGCGGTGAGATGGTGGCAGTGATGGGGGCCTCCGGCTCAGGCAAGAGCACTTTGTTGAACTTGATTGGAGGACTGGACCGCCCGACACGGGGGCACGTGCTGGTCGATAGGCAGGATTTGAATCTTCTCAAAGACGACGCGCTTACTCGGCTGCGGCGTGAAAAAATCGGGTTCATATTTCAATTCTTCAACCTGATTGCCACACTGACAGCTATTCAAAATGTAACGCTTCCCTTCCTGCTGCGCGGTATGCACCGAGCGGAAGTGGAGCAGAAAGCATCCAGGCTCCTCGATCTGGTGGGACTCGCCGGGCGCGCCGATCATCTGCCGGACGAACTTTCCGGAGGAGAGCAGCAACGCGTTGCAATCGCGCGTGCGCTCGCGTTTTATCCACCCGTCGTACTGGCCGATGAGCCGACCGGAAATCTGGATTCTCAGACCGGAATCGAAATTCTGAATTTACTGTGCGACGTCCAACAGCGCTTTCAGACCACAATCGTTATGGTGACACACGATGAGAAAGCAGCGTCATTTTGCAGGCGGGTGGTGCTGTTGAAGGACGGAGAGATTGTGGAAGACTCCGGAGGGGTTTCGGATTGCGGATTGCGGATTGCGGATTGATCCGATTGCGGATTGCGGATTTGAGATTGCGGATCGTCACAATTTCGGATTGCGGATTGCGGATTGATCCGATTTCGGATTTCGAATTGTGGATTGAGCTTTTGAACTCAGACATGGCGAAAGTACCTTTTGAATTGCGTTTGAAAACCCTACACCGCTCATTTTTCAATTTACAATCGAAGAAATCCGCAATCCGCAATCCGAAATCCGCAATTGTGACGATCCGCAATCCGAAATCCG
>DASYPF010000178.1:0-4597 GCA_036006905.1 Acidobacteriota bacterium | reverse complement strand
CGATACAGGATTTTCTCCTGTCGCCCGCCCTGCGGTCTCTCCCGGCGAACCCCCAATTAGCCCCCGGCTCCGCTTCGGTGCGCCGGGGGCTGCACGCTGGACGCCCGCTTCGCGGGCTCAGACCTATTCTCCATCGAATGTCCAAACTCCGGGCCCGCCTACGGCGCACCAGGCTGACTGGCGGCGTCGCGCGTAAAAAACGCACGCTTTGCCGCCGGCTATACTCTCAAGAACTTCGGACTTTTACAGATGGAACTTTCTTCGTTTTCCTTCCCGATGGCGTGGATACTGCGGCGAAAAAGAATACAGTCGCTGCCCGCGATTTGCGGTAAACTTTCGGCAACGCGAAACTTCGTATGAAAATCTTGCGTGTTGGCTTCATCCTGTGCCTTGTCGTTGCGCTGTCTCCACTGCACGCGGCTCCCGTTACCGGACACCCGCGACTCTGGCTGCGCGCCAGCGACTTGCTGCGTCTCCGCTCCTGGGCTGTCCCTGGCAATCCGATTTACCAGGACGGTTTGGCCGAACTGGCCCGCCGCGCCAAGGCCGACATGGACGCCAAGCGCGTTCCCGATCAAGATCCCGGCGCTACCACGTATGTGGACTATCCCACCGAGATGTACGCCGAGTTGTTCGCTTTCATGTCGCTGATAGGCAGCGACACGGCCACCCGCGACGACTACGCGCAGCGCGCCCGTACTCTGCTGATGTACGTGATCGATCGCGCCCTGCCCGGCGCCGCTGAGGGCCAGCCATTCCGTGATCCCAATTTTTCTATTAGTGACCGCTCGCGCTGGCATGGCGAGGCTTTTGCTTTGACGGTCGATTGGATCTACAGCTACCTTTCATCGGCCGATAAGGAGAAAATTCGCACTGTCTTTTTGCGTTGGGTCGGTGAGGACATCAACGCCACGACCACCAGCTTCAATCATCCCGAGCCAATCGGCGTCGTTAATGACCCCAGACTGGTCAGCGATCAGGCGCGAGTGCGGTGGGCGGGCAACAATTATTTTACGGGCCACATGCGCAACATCGGGCTGATGTCGATGGCGCTCGATCCAGCGGACGACCCCGGAGAAGCTTTGCGGAAATTTCTGGGCAATGCGACCGGCGCCTGGCTTTACATTTTTGATTATCTGATGCGGACCGATGGTCGTGGCGGATTGCTGCCTGAGGGCTTTGAATACAGCCCGCAAAGCGCCGGCTATGTGATTCAACTGCTTCTGGCGCTTCAGACCGCCGGGCAAGATGATCCGAAAGCCTGGGGCCCGCAGGTGGTGCTGGCAGGAAATCCATTTTGGGATGACTTTGTTGCGGCGTATCTTCACTCGCTCAGCCCCGCTTCGCTGGCCAGCCCTGCTTTCGGTCAGGTCTATCAACCCGCCTGGTACGGCGACTCTCAGACCTACATCGCTCCGGACTTCATCGGAGCGTTCGGACCGCTCGGCGTCTACGACTATGTGACGGGAAATGCCAGGCGGCTTCAAGCGCTTCGCTGGATCGAGACGAACATGGCGCCGGGAGGACCCGTCGGTCTGAGCGACCGGGCCCGGGACAGCAATTTCAATCAGAATGCAATCTTCTACTTTATGCTCTTTGATCCGGCTGCTCCTGCACCCGACGATCCACGGCCGTCGCTGCCGCTAAACTTTTTTGCATCCGGTCTGGGCCGCATTCTTTCGCGGTCGAGCTGGGACAGAAATGCCTCCTGGTTCACCTACAAGCTGAGTTGGAACCAGGTGGATCATCAGAACGGCGACGGCAACCAGGTTGAGTTCTATCGGAGAGGCGAATGGCTGACCAAAGAACGCAGCGGCTATGATTTGGATGCGGGCGGGTCGAACAATCACAACACGTTGACACTGCAGAACGATCGTCCCGATCGCGATCCGGACGATTACCGCATCACAAACTGGCGATTGGGTTCGCAGTGGGCCTATGTAGCTTCGGGCGATCCGAAGATTGTGGCGAGGAGCTTTGGGCAAGGTTTTGTTTATGTGACCGGAGACGCAACCGCTCTGTATAACTCCACTTCCGAAAACGCGACGGATATTTTGCATGCGAGCCGTTCGCTGGTGTGGCTGCAGCCGGATCATATTGTCCTTTTCGACCGCGCGGCCTCTAAGACAGCAGGGCGGTTCAAGCGCTTCAATTTGAATTTTCCGACGCAGGCCGTGGTTTCGGGAAATTTATCGACGATGACCACGGCATCGGGTCAGAAGCTTTTTGTGACTACGGTTCTACCCGCCGGCGCAGCCATCCTATCGGAAGCCGACTCGGTGCTGGTTGGAGATCCCGCCAATGAGGAGCCGATGCAATTTCGATTGATAGTCGATGCGTTGGGCGGGCCGTCCGGCGTGCGTTTCCTGCATGTGCTGCAGGGGGCGAGCGCCGGCGTCAGCGCCGATGCTGTGGCGCTAATTGAAAGCAGTACCGGAAGCCCATTCAGCGGGGTGCTTCTGAAAGACACATCGATATTATTCCCGGTGGACTTGAATGCTTCGTTCAGTGGAATAACTTATGCCGTTCCGGCCAGCACCAAGATTCACTTGATTACCGGCTTGTCTCCCGGGGCAGGCTATGACGTGAGCACGCAGGCATCGGCTGGCAACTCAATCCAGGTGAAGATCAACACTGGAACCACGTATCGCGCCGACAGCGGAGGAGTATTGGAGTATCCTCCCCCCTCGCTTCCCAGGCCGCGCCGAAGACCGTGATGAATGACGAGTGTCGAAGTGCGAATGACGAATGCGTGAGAAAAAATCAGAACCGCGCCCGTCAGGGCGCGCGCGGAGGATGTTTGTCGATTCCTTGGCGCCCCGCACAATGCTGTGAACTGGCAGCAACTTAGAAAAAGTACTGCGAACCTTGTTAGATTCTCCGCGCGCGCCCTGACGGGCGCGGTTCTGATTTTTTCTCGGCATTCGTCATTCGCACTTCGACATTCGTACTTCCCCATCCCTTTATTTCTGGCGGGGCGGCAAATACCTCTTCGGCACCTTCAGCGCCATCGAGCCCATCACTGTCATTACTTCATAGCTTCCTTGATATCCAATCAGCAGGTGCGCGGCCCACGGTTCTAGTTGGTAGTCGTCGACAAGCCAGCGGGCCATATCGGTGGTTGCCATTTTCAGCGCGTTGTCGAGAGCACTCGCAAACTCCGGCTGGCTGCCGATGCTAATGATGTAATCGGCTATTTCCACGCGCGGGCCCGACAGGCCGGCTTTCTTCCTGAGATCGATTTGAAGTTCGACATCCATTGAAGTTTCGATGCCAGTACCGGTGGGTTCTCCGTCCGCCTGGAGCGCGTGACCATCCCCAATGAAAAGCAGCCCGCCGGGATGATAAACAGGCAGGATCACCGTTGCGCCCTCGCCGATTCGGTTGTAATCGAGATTGCCCCCGTAAGATCCGGAAGGCGCAGAAGTGGGGGCGAAATCGCCCGCAGGCGCGACACCCACGCATCCGAGCATTGGCTTAGCCTCAAATTCCAGGCTAATTCGCTTGCTGATCGGCTCGCGCAACTTCACTCGGTTGCGGGCGAGATCAATGTCCCATGGCACGAGATTTTCACGCCCTTTGCGCACCAAGTCCTTTTTATAGCGATCCGAATAGATGTTTTCCACATAGTCGGGCGTGACCGAGAAAAGGCCAAGACGAAAGGCCGTGTATCCCCAGTTGCGGTTCAGTCTCATCTTGGTGAAATGCACCAGCAGCGCGTCTCCGGGCTCAGCACCCTCGACATAGAACGGGCCGGTCAGGGGATTGCTTGGTTCATTCCGTTGCACTCCCCGCTCATCCTGCCCGCCTGAGTCGAGCGTCTTAGTGACGACCAAGTCTCCGGGCCGGATGCGCGCCAGCACTGGATGGGAATGAGAGAAGGTCCGGTAGTAGGTGGTGGGCAACACTTTGTGGGTTTCTGCGAGAGCGGGTGCCTGCAGCAATATTCCAAATAAAAGAAATCTTGTGATTTTCATGTTAGCCCCTGAAATTTGGTGGATGTCTCTGTGAGACCTCCGTGAACTCTGTGTCTCTGTGGTGAACGGACTGTGGGACCCTCACCACAGAGGCCTAGCGTCACAACCAAAGAAAGGCCGATCACGACGACGTTCACGTCCACGTCCACGTGAACGTTAACGTGATCGTGGACGTAATCGGCCTTTCATCCGTCGCAGCGCTGGCAGCGATGCCGGTAGGGGAAAGATTACACGACCACTTCCGGGATTTCCATCTGTCCTTTCCGGAACCCGATCATAAAAGCGTCGACCACTCTCGGATCGAACTCACTTCCGGCGCCCTTGACAATAATTTCTTTTGCATCGAAGGGAGACATCGCTTTGCGGTAAGGCCGGTCGCTGGTCAGGGAGTCATAGACATCGGCTACGGAAATAATCCGAGCTTCCAGGGGAATTTCTTCACCCCGGGTTGGGTGATAACCAGAGCCATCGAATTTGTCGTGGTGCGCTAGAATAATGGGAAGGACGCGGCGCAGCGAGCCTCCCACGGGTTCGAGCAGTGCGGCTCCTTTGTCCACGTGAAGAGACATTTCGCGGTACTCTTGTTCGGTCAGCCGCGCGGCCTTGTATAGAATTTCCCG
>DASYPF010000177.1:0-12955 GCA_036006905.1 Acidobacteriota bacterium | reverse complement strand
CTCGGAGATGACGATTTCGACATCTTCATGCATAGCGTCGTTGTCCGGAATCTCCTTTTTCAGAAGCCGGGCAAATCCTCCGATCGAGACCAGAGGGTTGCGAATCTCATGCGCAACGGTGGCGGCCATCTGCCCCACCGTGGAGAGACGCTCCGCACGCAGAAGCAATTGCTGGTTTTCTTCTAAAGCGGCGCGAGATATTTCCAGTGCTTTTACTTTCTCCTGGAGGTCCTGATAAAGCTGTGAGTTCTCGATAGCGGAACTGGCATGGCTGGCAAAGATTTCCAATAGCTTTACCTGATCCGCCGTGATCGGATTCTTGTTGATCCAGTTGTCCACCACCAGAACGCCAATATCCTTCTGGCGGGTATAAAGCGGGATAGTGGCAAAGGTGTCAGACCCGAGTGCTGCAATTAGCTCTTGATCTACCATCCATCCGTCGTTGCTGCCACCTGCAACGACGTTGAAAGACTTTTTCTCGTTTAGAGCGCGAACCAGAATGCTGCTAAAACGATCCAGCGGAATCTGCACTCGCTGGATCTGGGCGCTGATCTTTGAGCCGGCCAGGGGAGGCTCGGAATCGTACGAGCTCAACAAGTCTGTCAGGGACCAACCCTTTCGGCTTAACTCCGACCAGATGATCCCCGCCTCATGCGCATCCCACGGCCCGATGGCAAGACGACCCTCGAGTACCTGCATGTGGGGAGCAACCAACAGCAAAAAAGCTCGATTGAACTGAAAACCCTGTTGCGCACTGACTCCGACCAGGGTGATGTGGAGCACTTCATTCAGATCTGTAGTGCGCTGAAGCGCCTTGCTGAATTCATTCAAGATACCAAGCTCATACATGCGCCGCTTGAGGTCGGCTTCGAACTGTTTCTTTTGCGAAATATCTGAGGGCAATTGTGTCTCAGTCATCGCTTTTCCGCGGCGAGCCGATATAGCTCGCTATAGCGCTGCGCGCTCTTCCTCCAGGAGAAATCTTCCGTCATGCCGCGCTTCATGATTTTTCGCCACTCTGTCCGCTTTTTAAAAGCAAATAGCGCGCGCCTCAATGCTGCCAGCATCTCGTGAGAAGAATAAGTATAGAACTTAAATCCATTCCCGTCCGGATCCCGGTGGCAATCGCGCACCGTGTCAGCCAGCCCGCCCGTGTCGCGTACCACTGGCACTGTCCCGTAGCGCAGGCTGTACATCTGATTTAGGCCGCAGGGCTCATAGCGTGAAGGCATCAGAAAAATGTCGCTTCCCGCCTCAATCCAATGGGCCAGCTTGTCATCAAACGAGAATGCGACGCCAAACATGTGAGGGTAGCGTGTCGCCACAGCCTGAAAAGCGTCGTGATACTTCCTCTGCCCTGAACCGAGCAAAACAAACTGCAGGTCCATGGCAACGAACTCGGGAATCGATTCCAGCACCAGATCGAGGCCTTTCTGCTCGGCTAATCTTCCGATAAAACCGATCAGCGGAACATCAGCTCTTTCGTCCAGGTTAAACGCCCGCTGCAATTCCTCCTTGTTCTTGGCCTTCCCGGCAAGTCGCGACACGCTGAACGGCGCCGATATGAGCGGGTCTGTCTCCGGGTTCCACTCCTCATCGTCGATTCCGTTCAGGATCCCATGCAGGTCTCTAGTCCGGCTCCGCAGCACCGCCTGCAATCCAACTCCCAAGCGGTCATCGTGCTGTATTTCGCGCGCATAAGTCGGACTGACAGTGTTGAGGACATCCGCAAATACAATCCCCGCCTTCATTGGATTTAAATTGCCATAGAACTCAAAGGGACCGGTGGGATAAATCAGATGTCGCGGCAAGTCGGTGAGCTTGAACAGATCCATGCCGACCTGGCCCTGATAACCGAGATTGTGAATGGTGAAAAGCGATGCCGTGCGCCCCCAGTGCGGATGGCCGGCAAGGCGGAGCTTCAGATACGCGGGAATAAGCGCTGTTTGCGAATCGTTGCAATGAATTACCTGCGGAATCCAGTCAATTCGCTCGCAGGCCACAAAGACGGCCTTGGTGAAATAAAGAAAGCGCTGAAAGTTGTCTGAAAAGCCTTCTCCCGAGATTGGATCGTTGTAAATTCCGTTTCGCCCGAAAAAATCGTTATTCTCCACAAAGTAAATGGGGACAGTGGAGTCGGGAAGCGCAGATTCCCAAAGCCTGGATTCGAAGCGATAAACCTCCAGAGAGATTCTCCCCAGCGATGTCTTGGGGCGCAACAGGCCGGCATGAGTTAGCGACGCGTAACGAGGAATGATTACACGGGCATCCATGCCAAGATGGCATAGCTCGCGGGGGAGAGCGCCGATGACATCGGCCAGCCCCCCATCCTTGGCGAATGGAGCAGCTTCGGCGGCCGCGATTAATACGCGCAAATTTTCTGCCATCAGTTTTTTCTTATTGCTCCGGCTCGCGCAGAGAACGCGCAGCCTCCTCGGGCGCCGTGGGATTGATGTACAGCCCAGTGCCCCATTCGAACCCGGCGACTCGAGTTAGTCGGGGAAGTATTTCGATGTGCCAGTGGAAGTCATGCTCGATGCTATGCCAGTGAGTGTATCGTTTCTTGGCCGCGCGTACGTTGGGAGCGGTGTGAAAGATGAAATTATACGGGGGATCCTTCAGCGCAACTTTCATGCGCCGTATGATGTCGCGGAAAAATTCAGCCAGTGGCTGAATCTCCGCGTCAGTGATGGCAGCGAAGTCGTGGCGATGATGGCGCGGCGCCAGAAAAATCTCAAAGGGAAAGCGCGAAGCAAACGGCGCCAGCGCCACATAATCATCATTGGCGGCGATGACGCGCGTTCCATCGGCCAGCTCGCTGTGGATGATGTCACAAAACAGGCAGCGTTCTTTCAGGTTGAAGTGATCCATGGCCGATCTCAATTCCATCGCCACGGTAATGGGCGTTACTGGAGTGGCAATCAACTGGGTGTGCGGATGCGCTAAAGTCGCGCCCGCCGCCAGCCCGTGGTTTTTGAAAATCATCACATATCGCAGCCGGTAATCATTGAATAAGTCGCAAAGCCGCTCCCTGTAGGTGCGCAACACCAGTTCCAGTTGAGGCAGCGGCATGTCTGCGATGCTCAAGTCATGCTGCGGAGTCTCAATGATCACCTCGTGAGCGCCGACGCCGTTCATCGTGTCGTAGATGCCGTGGCCCTCTCGGTTCAAATCTCCTTCCACCTTGAGCGCCGGAAATTTGTTGGGAACGACTCGGATCAGCCACCCCGGCGTGTCGGGAGCTCCGCTGTTGGGCCGGGATGCCCAAATCTCGGAGGAAGACTTCTCTTCGTTGCCTTCGCAAAAGGGACAAAAAGGACTCGCGGGCATTTCCCGATCTACCAGAAAATCATCCGGACGGTGGCTTCGGTCGGTCGAAATAATCACCCACCTTCGCTGTATCGGATCGTGCCGCAGTTCAGGCACTCTTGCCTCCTTTCAACTGCAAGAAAACGAAAAACTTTACCCAACGCAGCCGTAGGCCGCAACCAAAAAGCCCACGACGACTACGACCACGTGCACGAGCACGTCAACGACCACGGCCAACGTCTACGGTGACGTAGCAGTAATCGTCGGTTGCAGTCCTCACCGGTTGTAGCTAACCAAACTAGCTTCCAAACGATCATGAACGTGGATGTGGACGTGCTCGTGCTCGTGCACGTGGGCGTGGACGTCGTCGGTTTTTAGTCGCCAAAACATTCTTCCTAAAGCTTCACCGTCTTACCGCTGCGTGCCGCTTCATAGATGGCCATCATGATTTTCAGATCCCGCAGCCCTTCTTCACCGGGGGTAAGCGGTTCCTTGTTGTTCATCACGCAATCTGATAGGTGGTCCATCTCCAAGGCGAAGTGGTCCATCTGCGGCAGAACGCGCTCTTCGCTGGTGCTTCCGCGGTGAACGTACATCCGTAATCCGGTATAGCTGGTTGCCGGCTCCAACGCAAACCATCCCTTTGTGGTCACTACGCGATAGCGGTTCTGCCCCGAATAACCATAGCTTGACGTGCAAGTGGCAAGCACGCCACTGGGAAAACGCAACTGGAAATTGATCGTCTCCTCGACTTCCTTGAAGCGCGGATCTCCGGGCGTGGTATACATCATGGCATTGATCTCCGTAGGCTCTTCGCCGGTCACATAGCGAGTCGCCTGCAGGCTGTAGATCCCAATATCCATTAGCGATCCACCCCCGGCCATGCTTTTTTTCAGCCGCCACTGATTGGGATCTCCAATGTTGAATCCATGATCTGACGCGATCACTTTGATCGGACCCAACTCCTGCTCCCGTGCCATTTTTATCATCATCTGGTTGAAAGGCTCGTAGCGACACCGGTAGGCGACCATCAGTTTGCGATTGGCCTTGCGGCCCGCGTCGACCATGTTCTGGCAGTCTTCCGGCCTATTGGCCATCGGCTTTTCAGTCAGCACGTGCTTTCCGGCCTGCAGGCCGCGGATGGTGTACTCTGCGTGCATGCTGTTGGGCAACACGATGTAGATGATGTCGACATCCGGATTGTCGCGAATGCTGTCATAGCTCTGGTAGTTGTAAATGTTCTTGGGATTGACGCCGTAACGCAAAGCAAGCATGTTGGCCTTGTCGGGGTGGCCGCTCACAAAAGCCGTCACTTTAGATTTTTCACACTTGGCGAATGCGGGAAGGATCTGATTGATGGCCAAATGGCCCAGACCGACAATCGCCCATCCCATTTTTCTGCCGGGAACTATGGGAACCTGCAGCGGCGTGCTCTGGCTAAACATTGTCCCGGCCACGTTGGCCGCAACCCACCCTTGCCCTATCCTGGTCAGGAAGCGTCGACGAGTCGTTGTCTTGTCTTGAATGTCGGGCATGTGATCCTCCTTAAATTAAGTCGAAAGTCCAAAGTCGAAGGTCGTAGGTCGAAAGCTTCTCAGTTAGCCCGGATTATTCAGGAATGTTCACCGCAGAGACGCAGAGAACGCAAAGATAACGCAGAGAATAGGGCTGAAGCTTGAAGTATGAAGACGGAAACATTTTGGCAACAATATGCAGCTTTGATAGGTCTTCATACATCAAGCTCCAGCCCCATCCTCTGCGCTATTCTCTGCGCTCTTTGCGTCTCTGCGGTGAACGTTCCTGAATAATCCCCGTTAGCAGGTCGACCAACCTGATAACGTGAAGACTCGATTTTGGACTTTTGACTTTCATCTTTTATATTGCGCCAGTAGCGGATCGAGTACCTGCTTCCAGTTGTCCACAGTCCACTCCGGCTCTCCCTGAATCTTTACGCCGTTGATGGCAAACGACGGAGTTCCGTTCATTCCACGGCCTGCGCCGAATTTCCAGGAGGCCCGCACTCTGAGGTTAAGATCGCGGTTCTCCATCCCCTTCATAAAGAAATCACGTTCAATGCCCAGCTTGGCCGCACAGCCAGCAAACTTTTCCAACACTTCCTTTTTATCCGTCAGCTTGTTCCACTCCTCCTGGTTTTCAAAAAGAAGATCCACCATTTCCCAGAACTTGCCCTTTTCACCAGTCACTTCCGCCGCTTGGGCGGCGTCAAACGCATTGCGGTGATATGGGAGTGGCAAGTGATGTCGAATGTAGCGCAAATTCGGGCCGTAGTACTCGATCAGTTTTTTCATGACGGGCCACGTCTGTTTGCTGTCCGGGCATTGCAGGTCGGAAAACTCTTCCAGCGTCAACGGAGCAGACGACGGGCCTCGGACGTGGGCGCCCGGGGTTAGCGCTGCAATAAGAATTGTTTGCAAATCAGACGGAACATTTTGCGGCGAGAGAAACACTCCCGACATGCTGAGCATTACCACAAACGCAATTGCGGCATTTTGTAGCATGATGGACTCCTGAAATGCTTAACGCAAGGGCGCAAAGGCGCAGTTCGCCCTGGGAGCGCACGCTTCTAGCGTGCTGGTGTGTTTGAAAAATAAGCACGCTAGAAGCGTGCGCTCCCAGGGCGAACTGCGCCTTTGCGTCAGGCCTTTCACTTAAAAATCTTGGCAAATTCTGCCGGGTCCGCCTTCGGCTTGCGGTCATAGGTCATCAGGCCATTGATCTCCTGCTCTACGTCGGTCAACTGCGTGTAACAGTAACCGGCAAACACGTTGTTGGCGCGAAGCGCCTTCACGAGACCCTCCAGACGCTGGAGCATCGCTTCCTTGGTCGGTTCGATCCCCGAATAGCCCCATTCGTTATCTCGACCGGAGACACCCATGCGGTAAGCGATGCCGCCAAACTCGGTCATCAATATGGGAGTGCCATTGTACTGATACCCAAATGCAAGCGCTTCCCTGCCGTTGCGTGGAATGTGGCTGCGATCGCTTTCAATTCCCCTGTATTTGACAGCGAGATCTTCGCCGGTACGGGCGTAATCATGCAGCGTGAACAGATCGGTTGCGTCGGTGTGCTCCCAGCCGTCATTGTCCACTACCGGGCGGGTCGTATCGAGCGATCGAATCAGGTGGTACATCATCTTCAAGTGATCCTGCTGAGCACGACTGGTGAGAACCCTCGGGACACCCCAGCTTTCATTGATCGGCACCCAAACAATGATGCTTGGATGATTGTAGTCTCGAGCGATGACTTGCTGCCATTCATCGGTGAAGCGGCTCACGTACTCCGCGCTGAAGGCGTGCGCATTGGCCATTTCTCCCCATACCAGGAAGCCCAATTTGTCGCACCAGTAAAGCCAGCGCGGATCTTCTACTTTCTGGTGCTTTCGCGCTCCGTTCAAACCGAAAGCTTTGGCCATCTTGATGTCAGACTGGATGGCTTCATCGGTGGGCGGCGTCAGCGTGCTTTCCGGCCAGTAACCCTGATCCAGAACCAACCTTAGATAATAAGGAGCGTTATTGAGATAAACCTTGCCCGCATGAACGCTGACTTTACGCTGCCCAAAGTAGCTATCGACTTTGTCCAGTACTTTGTCAGCAGCCATCAGCTCAATTGTCAGGTCGTAAAGAGTGGGACGCTCCGGGCTCCATACCTGCTGGTTGACAAGATTCAGTGTGGTTGCCGGACGATCGTTTAAGCAGACGACCTCCGACTGCGCCTGCACCACGTCGCGCAGGCGTGCTGTTACGCGCAGCTTCAAATCGGGAACAATCCTGCTCAAGAAAACTTCAACGCTGACCTGGGACTGATCTACATCAGGGGTGATGCGCAGTTGTTTCACATGGACCGCATCGACCGCCTCCAGCCACACTGGTTGCCAGATTCCGCTGGTGCGCGTGTAAAAAATTCCCTGCGATTTCGGCTGCCAGTATTGCTTTCCCCGGGGGATAGTCAAATCCGTGGAAGGATCCCAGGCGCGCAGCATGATAATGTTGTCCCCCGCTTTCAACCGGTCAGAAATGTCGCAGGAAAACGGGACATGGCCCCCACGGTGGCTGGCAGCCTGCTCGCCATTGATCCAAACCGTCGCCGCATAATCGACCGCGCCGAAATGAAGCAGCAGATGGCGTCCCTGCCAGTGCGGCGGCACTTGAAACGTGCGCCGATACCACACTACGTCATGGAATGAGGGATCGGCAATGCCGCTCAACTTGCTTTGAAAACAGTACGGCACCTGGATGGTTCTGCTCAACCGCCTGCTACCCGCGTACCATCGTTCGGCCAGGCCGCGGTCGGTGTCATCGAATTCAAACTCCCAGGGGCCGTTTAAGGTTTGCCAGTCAGCGCGCATCAAATCGGGCCGTGGATGTTCTGCTCGTGGGGGATTGAGTTGGGCCTCGGTGCTGGCTCTAAAAATCAGTAGAAGCACAACAAGCGCTGCCTGCAAAAAACCTGTCTTCTTCATGAGATTACCCTGGGGAGGATTGTATGGCAGACCGCCCTATAAAATTGTGCGAAAAACTAATGATCGTGCTGGCTGTCTCTGTGAACCCTCCGTGGACTCCGTGCCTCCGTGGTGAATGGAATTCAGATTTTCACCACAGAGCCACGGAGGCCGCAAGGGTCGCACAGAGAAAACTTGCTCAAAAAAGCCGCTCCATGTTCCATTCCTACACCAAACCGATTTTGCCCGCCAGCGTCGCAAACCGTGGATCCGACGACAGACAGTCAAAGACAGGGTCTACTTTGAGAAACACCAACCACGCGTAGCGCTCGGCGCAGGCCTTATCGAGCCAGTCAAAAGCTGCGTCTTTGTCCCCTAGACCCAGGTGAACCATGGCGAAATGACCTGATGAGACGTAACTTTTCTGGGACATCTTTTTCAAATCTTCCAGCGCGGCTTTCGCTTCTCGCCTTCTTGCCCAAACGCCAAAGGTATGGCCAATCGCAGCCAGAGCATCCGCGCTAGCCGACGAAGAGCGCTTGGCTTTTCTAAATTCGACGAGCGCTTCTCGGAAGGCATACACAGAATCGAGCTTCTTATGCACGTGCCGGTGGACGGGCAAACCCTCTTCCTTCTCCCAGCGCTGCACCGCTCTGACACCACGCTTCAGATAGACGGCGATTTCCTTCCAAGAATCCAACCTGTCACCGGCGGGTGAATCCGGCGGCATCTCGGCTTGAGCTGGCGGCCTCTCCATGATGGGTATTCAGGGACGTATATCTGCGATTTTAGCTTACAGGAGTGCGGCCTCCATTGATTGACTATCTTGTCAATGTACAGAGAGATCGGCAGAAACAGTGGGGCATCATCCAAAAACAAACCGGCGCAGATCGCCTCAGCATCGGCGGCGCGCTCGCCGCTAATGTCCATGGGCGCGGCCTGAAGTTTCGCCCTTTCATAGATAATGTGGAATCGTTTGTGTTGATCGATTCCGCAGGCACGGTCAGGAAATGCGATCCCCAGGAGAACTCCGAGTTGTTTCCCCTGGGTGTGAAAATACAGCCGGACTAAGCCGCGCGCGTAAGCCGAGATTATTCACAAATGTCCACCGCAGAGGCGCAAAGAGCGCAAAGATAACGCGGAGAACGAGCTGAAGCTTGGTGACCGGATCCCTGGCTCAGATGGGATTGACTTAAGTTGCTCAATAGGCCCACAATTTCTGATATGTCTGAAACAAGAGAGATTTCGATCAGTTCGCAGGATCCCTCCGCGAACAGTGTTGATGAGACTCTAACGGTCAACGAGATTTTCTACAGCATCCAAGGCGAGTCGAGCTATGCGGGACTTCCGTGTGTGTTTGTGCGGCTGACCGAGTGCAATTTGCGTTGTGCTTATTGCGACACTGAATATGCCTTCTATGAAGGAACCCGGAAGTCGCTGCGGCAGGTTCTCGATGAGGTCGGCAATTATCAGTGTGATCTGATTGAAGTCACCGGAGGCGAGCCACTGCTTCAGCCGGCCGTAAACATTCTGATGCGGCAGTTGATCGGCCAGGGAAAAAAAGTGCTGCTCGAGACCGGAGGGAGCCTGGATATTTCTCAAGTGCCAAATGAAGTCACGATTATTTTGGACATAAAAACCCCTGGCAGCGGAATGGAGCGTCACAATCTCTGGTCGAATCTCGACATCCTCAAACCGACCGATCAGATCAAGTTTGTCGTTTGCGACCGGAAGGACTATGAGTGGGCGCGCCAAGTAATCCGAGACCGTAAGTTGGAAAAGCGATCCCAGGTGTTGATTTCGCCAGTTTACGGCAGTGATCTTTCGCAAGTTGCTGCCTGGATCCTCGAAGACAACCTGAAAGTCCGTTTCCAGATCCAGTTGCACAAGTGGATCTGGGGACCCGACGCGAGGGGAGTTTAGAGGTCAGACGTCAACAGGTCAACAGGTCACAGGTCACAAATCAACAGGTCAGGAGGTTACCAAAAACGTCATCGGTCATCGATCATCGGTCAACAGTCGTCAGTCTCACAGGTATGCACGGACCCCTTGAGCGGAGTAGGATGAAACTATTTTTAAGGCACGCCACTGCGAAAGACTGCGTTCGCCGTGCCATAAAAGTTGCGCTCCTCGTCGGGACTATTCTTGCGTTGATCAATCATTCTGACCTCCTGTTTCATCCGAATTTCACCGCAGCTCGCGTCCTTCGCATTTTGCTTACCTATTTCGTGCCCTATGCGGTTGCCACGTATAGCTCGGCCATGGAGGCCAGAAGCAAGGAACTTCACCAGTTAGAAGAGGGGGGAAATTTGTAGCTTGGTCAACCGATCATCAGTCATCAGTCATCGGTCATCGGTCAACAGTCATCAGTCATCGGTCAACAGTCATCGGTCGGTAGGCCATCAGGTCCCCAAGTCAGAGTTTGGTGGGTGTCTGATTGGCGACCTGCTGACCTGTTGACTGGTGACTGATGACCGTTTATGACCGATGACTGATGACTGTTGACTGATGACTGTTGACCGATGACCGATAACCGATGACTGATGATCGATGACTGGGTCACTTGACGGCGAAATCTACATCGCGGAACTCAGCAAGCTCTACCTTCATGTACTCGCGCAGCCGCTCCAGAACTTTCTTTTCGGCGACGCGGATCGCCTCGCGCGTTACGCCGTACTGGTCGGCAATCACCTGCAGGGTTTTCGGGTTTTCCGCTACAAGCCGGTCAAGAAGAATGGCGCGGTCGCGCTGGCCAAGTGCCTGCGCGAAAGCGCTGAGTTTGGCATTGAGAATCTCTTTTAACTCGCCGCGCGCGATCTGCTCGTCAATCAGCGTTTCAGCATTCGCAAGTTGGTCGATCACCCGCGTCTCGTTTTCTTCACTGATTTGCTCATCCAGAGAGACGTCGCGCGAGTTGATGGCGGCCTCGACATCGACGACGTCCTCCTCTTTGACATTGAGATGTTTTGCCAGAAGTTGAGGCGTCGGGTCAAAGCCTTCGGCTTGCAGGCGCTCCTTCTCCTTGCGGAGATTAAAAAGCAGCTTCCGGCGATCATTGGTTGTGCCTATTCTTACAATCCGGTAGTTGTCCAGTATGAATTTGATAATGAATGCTTTGATCCAGTAGGTGGCATATGTGGGAAGACGGGTTGCCTTGTCCGGATCAAAATGCTGTACGGCCCGGAGCAGGCCAATGTTCCCTTCTTGAATAAGATCCATTAGGTTCGAATATACGCGGTGGTATAGCATTGCGATCCGGACCACGAGGCGCAAGTTGGCCGTCACCAGACGGCGTCCGATCTTCGGATCCCCTGTGTCACGATATAGGCGGACTAGCCTCTGCTCTTCCATCGCCGTCAGAGGCGCGTATTTGCTGATTTCCAGCAAATAGCGGCGTAGCGGATCAAGCCGCGTGAGCTGCTTCCTGTCCGCCAGGGCTAGTTTGTGTTTCGGTTCTATGTGGCCGGACAGAACTTCATCCGCCGAGCCTACTTCCGCGTCCTCCAAATTAGCGGTTTCCAATGTATTGTCTTCCATCGATCAGTTAAGTTACAGGCTATCGCGGCGAGGTTGCAAGCAGGACTTTTTGGCCGCGGATGAACGCGAATGAACGCGGATTGGTTTAAACCACAAAGGACACAAAGGGCACAAGCCTTTATAGCTTCAACCTTTCTTTGTGTCCTTTGTGCCCTTTGTGGTTAAACGAATCCGCGTTCATTCGCGTTAATCCGCGGCCAAAATTCAGCGATCAGACCATGTTTCTCCTTGAATCTGACGCAATGCTTCAAAGACGGTCACTCCTACTGCGGTCGAGAGATTCAGGCTTCGTACCGGGCCCTCCATCGGTATATACAGGGAGCGGTCGGAATATCGTTTCAGGATTTCTACAGGAAGCCCCGCCGTCTCGTTGCCGAAGATCAGGTAGTCTTGGTCTCGAAACTGCGCATGCGTGTAGGCTTTTCGGCCCCGAGTAGAAAACAGATAAAAATTTTGGTCCGCGACTTCATCCCAGAATTGTTCCGCGTCACGATGCCGCAACAGTTGTACGTGAGGCCAGTAATCCAGACCCGCACGCTTCAGCGTCCGGTCGGTGATACGAAATCCCAGACGCCCCACCAGATGCAACACACAGCCGGTCGCCGCACACAGGCGCGCGATATTTCCGGTGTTGGGCGGAATTTCGGGCTCGATGAGGGCGACGTGAAGCATTCAAGTTACAAGTTATTAGGGGCAAGAGTAACCAGTGGACTGACCACTGGTTATTCTTGCTCCTGACAACTTGTCACTGTTTCACGCACACGGCAATTCCGTCACGAATAGGGAGTATCGCCGGATACAACTGATCGGTGGAAAAGATCAAACGATTGAACTCGCGCACGCCTTGCGTGTTCTTATCCTTTTCTCCGCGGGCGACGCGGCCGCTCCACAGGACATTGTCAGTGATGAATAAGCCACCTTTTCGGATTCGAGGAACAGCCTTGCCAAAGACTTGCGGGTACTGGTGCTTGTCCACGTCGTTAAAGATCAGATCGAATTCACCGTGCACTTTATCGAGCAGCTCAATGGCATCGCCTACCAGTACCTCGATCCGATCCGCGACCCCGGCGCGCTGGAAATAACTCCGGGCTTCTTCGGCATTCTGCCTGCTGCCGTCGGTATAGTAAACCTTGCCGCTGGGTCCGGCCGCGCGCGCCAGCCAAATAGTCGAGTAACCGATGGCAGATCCCATCTCAAAGACACGCCGGGTCGCCGCGATCATCGCGTACTGACAAAGAACGCGCGCTACCGCAGGGCCAATAATGGGTATGGACCGCTGGCGAGCTTTTTCCTCCATCTCTGCCAGCACGGAATCCCGTGCCGGCAGCAGGCCATACATATATTTTTCAACTTGCTGGTCGATGATGGATTCCATCGAAAAATTCCTCCCTCCCTGGAACTAGCACCGCAGACTGCAACCCAGAGCAAAGCCGACGACGATCACGTGCACAAAGTGGCCGTAAGGCCACAACCAAACGAATGATGCGAGCCATCTCAAGAAGGGCGCATGATCGGCGGCTGCCGGCTTGCTGGCGGCACCCACAGAGCCGCGACCGGAAGGGAGCGGCGCACCAGAGTGAGTCATCGCGATCAGGCTCGCAAAATCGGAACGTCCCGCATCGTTGTTGCAACAACTCTGCGCTGCTGTAG
>DASYPF010000176.1:0-9140 GCA_036006905.1 Acidobacteriota bacterium | reverse complement strand
AAGGTCCGAGAGGGAAGTGCCTTCGTAACCTTTCCGATTAAATAGTGGAGCTGCTTTTTCAACGATTTGCCGTCTAGTCTGTTCTCCCTTGGTCATTGCATCTCCCCATTTCGTGGGCCGGTAATGGAACCGATTGGTCTCTTTCCATAATTTTAGCATAGAAGAAATGAGACCGTACGGTCTCTCCTGCATCCAATTACTGAGCATAGCCATGAGCGAGACGTTAACGCCAGCCACTGCCCTGAGTCTTCCCGCCCCCAGAACGGGCATCAATCCGTGGTTCATTGCGATCACTGTGACGCTGGCTACGTTCATGGAGTTGCTGGACACCGCGATTGCAAACGTCGCCCTGCCGCACATTGCCGGCGGACTTGCCGTCGGCGCGGATGAAAGTACCTGGGTACTGACGAGCTACCTGGTTTCGAATGCGGTGGTGCTGCCGCTTTCGGCATGGTTGAGCCGACTCTTCGGACGAAAGCGTTACTACATGATTTGCGTGGCGTTGTTTACGGTGAGTTCGCTGCTATGCGGATTCGCCCCAAGCCTGGGGTTGTTGATCTTTTTTCGTGTGCTGCAGGGAGTAGGCGGAGGCGGACTGGCTCCGGTGGAGCAGGCGATCCTGGTCGATACGTTTCCGGCCAGCAAAAGAGCAGCGGCCTTCGCGCTGTACAGCATGGCCATTGTGACGGCTCCGGCGATTGGGCCGCCATTGGGCGGATGGATTACGGATCACTGGAGCTGGCGGTGGGTATTCTTCATCAACATCCCGATCGGAATTGTGTCGTTGATCTTGACCAGCAGGCTGTTGTCCGACCCGCCGGAATTTACGCGGGAAGTGGAAGCGGCTCGCAAAGGCGGAAAACTGAAGATCGACGGATGGGGAATCTTTTCCGTAGCGATGGCATTTGCGTGTCTGGAAGTAGTTTTGGATCGGGGGCAGACAGAAGACTGGTTCGAGAGCAATTTCATCGTGTTCTTTTTTGTGGTGGCCATGGCGGCGCTGGTGTTCGCAATCTTCTGGGAATGGCGCCATCCTGATCCTGTGGTCGAAATCAGGCTGCTTGGCGACCGCAATTTCGCATTGGCGAATATTTTCTACTTTATTTTTGGATTTACGCTTTACGGGTCGACGGTGCTGATTCCGCAGATGCTGCAGCGACTTTATGGCTATACAGCGACGGATGCGGGATTAGTTCTGGGGCCGGGAGCGTTCGTGATTGTGATGCTGGCGCCGTTGGTGGTTAGGATTCTTCCGAAGGTCGGTGTGAAACGTCTGGTTGGTTTCGGCTTTTTCGTTTTTGGACTGGCGATGTGGTATTACGCAAGCTTTACATTCAGCGCGGATTATCGACATGAAGCGTTGGCGCGAGCGCTGCAAGGTCTTGGAATTGCGACGCTGTTTGTGCCAGTGAGCCAGCTCGCGTATTCCAATTTACCGAAACACAAGAACAACAAAGCTTCGAGCCTGACGAATTTATTTCGCAACCAGGGAGGAAGCTTTGGAATCGCGTTTGTGACGACGCTGCTGGCGCGGCGGACGCAATACCATCAGAGCGTCTTGGTGGCGCATTCGACTCCCCTTGATGACCGGTATCGGCAGCTGCTCGCCAACTTGACGAACTATTTCGGTACGCATGGGTTTTCACATGCGGATGCAGTGGTGCACGCGCAGGCGCAGGCGTTCAATTTGTTGGAGCGGCAGGCGACGTTTTTGGGATTTCTGGCTTGTTTTACGGCCCTCGGATGGTTCGTGCTGATGGGTGTGCCGCTGGTGTTTCTGATCGTGAAGTTCAGAGGGACTGGGGCGTCCGAAAATCATTGAGGAGAACGGCAACACAGGCGGCAAGTTTCATTGAGTACATCGAGACTTCCAGTGATTCATACAAGGTCTGCGGTATTGCTGGATAACGGTCGACCTCCTAGAAAAAGACCCGGGAGTAAATGAAGAAGCGCTGACATACAAAAAAAGAATGAGGCACCATGTCAAGTCAATCCGCGGCAACACCTTCTAGGGGTTCCTCCTCCACAATTCCGGTGAATTCCGCAATACGCCAAGTTTATGAGCGCGTCAGGGAACGCATTGCGCGTAGAGCGTACGACCTGTACCAGCAAGGCGGGAACCAGCCTGGTCAGGACATGCGTCATTGGCTGCAGGCTGAATCTGAGATATTGACGGACGTTCCGGAGATTCGCGAGTCGGGTGCCTGGTACACGATCAATGTTCCGCTAAGAGGCTTCGCAGCGAGCGAGGTACGGGTGAGCGTAGAGTCACATCGCGCAATTGTGGCGGCCGAGAAACAGGAAGTGACGGCCAGCGAACCCGGGCGCGCGTCCAATGTCTTGGAACAGGCGGTTTTTGCGAGAGCGAAATGGCCGATCGGCGTTGATCCCACCACTGCGAGCGCCTATTTGATGGACGGCGTTCTAACGCTGACCGTGAAGCGCGCCTGACACGGAAACCCCTCGATTTTTCTGAGAAGACCAAGCCTGAGAAGAGACGGTAGGATCGTCTAGCGGCATTGTCGATGACGAAACGCGGTATTCACGCCGACACGGTGTCTCGCAGAAATGACGCGCAGCCGCCTGCGACGATTAGTCGTATAAAATAAGCTGGATAAGAAAGGGAAGCGCTTAAGGCTCATAGCAATTCTTTCTATTGAATGAAAATCGCCCGGTCCAGTGGAATCCTGCTACACCCAACCTCTTTGCCGGGGCGTTTTGGAATTGGCGATTTGGGTCCCGAATGTTTTCGCTTTCTGGACTTTCTTAGCGAAGCCAAGCAGAAGTTGTGGCATATCCTGCCGCTCGGCCCAACCGGACCGGACAATTCTCCGTATCAGAGCCGTTCTTCAGTTGCGGGGAATCCCCTGCTGATCAGTCCGGACAAATTGCTGGATGAAGGCTATTTGGATAAACGCGATCTGCGTAACATTCCGCGGTTTTCTGCAACCCGCGTTAATTTTTCCGGGGTGCGTTCCTACAAGTGGCGACTGTTTCGACGCGCCTTCGAAAGTTTTTCCGAAAAATTGCAATATCGCGAGTTTGAAAGGACCAATGGTTGGTGGCTAAGGCCATACGCGGAGTTTATGGGTCTTTGCGAAGTCAATCGGGGCTCCGCCTGGACAAAATTCGATCCCAAGCTGAAGCCCAAGGAAGAGACCATTCGCTTCCACAAGTTTTTGCAGTTTGAGTTTTTCCGCCAGTGGGCGGCCGTAAAGGCTCACTGCGCTCGACGACAAATCTTAATCATGGGCGATATGCCGTTTTATGTTGAGCACGACAGTGCGGACGTCTGGCACTCGCCACAATTGTTTGATCTCGGAAGGGACGGAGAATCGCGGACCGTTGGGGGCGTTCCGCCGGATTATTTCAGCAACGACGGACAATTGTGGGGCAACCCAACGTATCGCTGGGCGCGCCTCAAAAAGATGAAATATGAATGGTGGGTAGATCGGTTTCGCGCGGCTTTTCAGTTGGTTGACATTCTTCGGGTCGATCATTTTAGGGGATTCGTTAAATTTTGGAGTGTTCCGGCTTCTCACTCCACCGCCAGAAAGGGACGATGGGTGAACGGTCCCGGCCTGGACCTTTTCAGGATTGTGCGAAAGAAATTGGGATCACTGCCTCTCGTGGCTGAGAATCTTGGATACATCACTGCAGAAGTGGAAGAGCTGAGACGCACGCTCTCGCTGCCGGGGATGGTGGTGTTGCAATTTGCTTTTGGGGAAGACGGCACCCACCGGCCGAATAATTATGTGCACGAACTTGTCAGCTTCACAGGTACACACGACAACAACACGACCCGCGGCTGGTGGGACGAACTGAAACAGATTACCCGTGAGCACCCGCGCGCCGCGGCCCGCGCAGAGCTGGAACGCGCGAAGTCATTTCTGCAAACAGATGGGCGAGATATTTCCTGGTCTTTTATTCAGGCGGCTATGACGTCGGTCGCGGACGTTGCGTTGATTCCGATGCAAGATATTCTCGATCTGGGAAGCAGTGCAAGAATGAACGTTCCCGGACGCGCGAAAGGGAATTGGCGTTGGCGCTATGAAGCCGCTGCGATCACGCCCCGTATCGTGCGCAGGCTGCGTGACCTCACTGAAGTTTCTGGCCGCTAGGCATTCAAAATGGACTCGAAATGGCTGGCTGTTCGTGCGTTCCCGCGGTTAATGTATAATCGAGAAGTTAGAAATGAGCGGGCGTCGTACAATGGCAGTATAGAAGCTTCCCAAGCTTCGGACGTGGGTTCGATTCCCATCGCCCGCTCCAGATTCTAGACGAGTTAAGAAATTCTTGTGTTTTCCATGACTATTCTTTGTTTCGAAATCCCCGCGAAAGTTGGTTTGACACCGCTAAACTAACCGTTTTTCGCTCGCGGAGTCGATTTACCAAGTCTCGTGCAATCTGCGTTTGGAGCAGATCGCTCACAAGTTTGTCCGAGAATTGTTGCCAACGTCTGAAGCTCGCGGAGCTTCGGTTATGGATTCGGTACCGCCCAACAACTGTACGTTTGAATTGGAACGCCCACCTGCGAAGCAGTGGCGCTAGTGGCTGTGGACGGTCATTGGTTCAAATCAGGCCGCCGCAACCAAAGTTTCTTCTCTTTCAATTACTTCGCAGACCATCCGAATTTGTATTTACTCTCACCAATGCTTGCGCTGGCGTATGCCGCGCGGACTTGATGTGACCGCGAGCGTGGCAGACATGAAGACCGAAAGCGTTTTTCAAAGATGGTGTCGGGTGCGATTTGGGATCAATTCCGAGAAGTAGCACCACCGGCTTCACCAAATAAAATAAATCAAAGAAAATAGGAACGCTACCAGCGGACGTCGGCTTCGATCGGCGACTTATAGCGAGCAATTCGCGATCGTCCAAACGAATGCGGCCAGCGCCGTCGGTTACTACCGCGTGGCGGCGAATATGCAGTTCGTCGAGCCTTGGAGTCGTAAAGTCTTCGTTGGGGCCCGCTGGATCGCGCCTATCGTGTGGGCTGGGAATTCGTGTTCTTTGGCCGACTCATTTATTTCTTGTCCCAGACATCGACTGGACGGATATCGTTTCGTAGTTGGTCTACATTAATCCAATAGTAGGCGCCGAACGGCTTTTTCTCAGGCCAGATTTCATCGAGCGTGTCAGCATCATAGAGAGTACCGGCCTTCATAACCATCGCGATTTTTACGGTGTTATGAATATCGTCGAGTGGATTTGCGTTCAGTACCATGAGATCTGACAGCTTGCCGGGTTCAAGCGCCCCCAGATCCTTGTCGGCGCCAAGGAAATGTGCGCCATGTGAGCTGGCCACTTCCAAGGCTCCCATCGGTCCAAGGGCAGCAGACAGCATCCACACTTCCCAATGTGAGCCGATACCGTGTGCCTGGCCGTGCGATCCGATCGAACTATAGCCTCCGTTCGCGATAATGTCCGCCACGGCTTGCGCCTGCACTCCAAAGTGGTAGTCGGTAACCGGACGTAGCCATCGGCGTCTCAGATGAGGCATGAGTTCACGCCAGGGTATCCACCGTTGCTGCTTCGCGTCCTTCGAGACGTCGCTCGCTTGAAAGAAGTATTCCTCGTTCCAAGGGGCGGTACCACCCACCATGAGGGTTGGTGAGTAGACCGTATGGGCCAGGCCGAAAATCTTGGCTACATCTTGATAGAGCGGTACGTATGGCGTGGGGTGCTCGAATCCGGCCTGGCCGTCCATCAGCATCGTCAGTTTGTGATCGAGATCGCTTGACCCTTCGCCGGTGACCCGCAAGCCCTTCTTGCGAGCAATCTCCGTGATCCACTGACGTTGCTCGCGGTTGGGTTGCAGATACTGCTTGAGGGCGGTCGCCCCGAGCGCTTGCAGGCGCACGATGTCATGTTCCGCCTGTTCGAAGGAAGCAAGTTCGTTTCGGTGTGGGCCGTTGCCCGAAAATAGCGGGTCACCGGTTGAGAATGTCCGCGGTCCCACTGCACGATTTGCTTCAATCATCTCCGCCAGAGAAAAAACTTCCTGGGTCCAGGCGGCCGGATCGAGGGTGGTGGTCACGCCGTAGGCCAAATAGACCGCTGATTCGAAATTTCGCGAGGGCGTAATCCCTGCTGCCTCGCGATGATGATGAGCGTGCATGTCGACCCATCCCGGAATAATCGTCTTTCCCTTGCAATCAACGACTTTGTCTGCTCCCGCGGTGTTGCACGCTCCAACGCAGACGATGCGCCCGGCCTTCACGACGATCGCGCCTCTTTCGATGACTCGTCTGTTTGAGAGGGTAATAATACGCGCGTTAGTCAGCGCGATGGTCCCTTGAGCAATTGCTCTTGGAACGCTCAATTTGATTGCGGCGGCATCCGTCTTTCCTGAATCGAGATGAAATGCGAGGTACTTATTGGCGATCCCGAATTCAACTGTGTTCGGATCGCGCCAGTGAGGAAACAGGCCGCCGTCCTGGCTCGCCGCCTTCACAGGCATCGCGGGCATTTTCTTGTCTAGCGATACGGCTTGATCTCCCGTGGCATTTAGCGGAAGGGGAGCTACATAGATATTGTCGCCTTCCTCATAAGCCACTCGGAAACCGTCGGGAGAAACTTCGGCATCGGTGGCATTTGTGAACTTGGCGTGGACCCGCCGATCGGTTCCGTCCTGACGAATCGAAAAAAGTTCGGAGATGGGAGTCGAGAGAAAACTGCCGGGTTTTTCAACTCGATGTTTGAGGTAGTAAACGCGACCATCTGGGCCGAAGCGCGCTCTAGGCCCGGGTGATTCCATCGCATCGACCCTCACGGCCGTCCTGGCCTCGCCGCCGTTCGCGGGTTGGACGACAATGTCATACCACTCATTGCGTGCCCAGTCGCGTCCTCGCAGTGTGGCGCCCGAGCCGCGCGAGTAGATGAGGATCTTTCCATCGGGGCTCCACATGGGATTGAGGTACTCGCCTGGATCTTTTGTGAACTGGGTGGGGTTTCCACCGGAACTCGGGATGGTCCAAAGCTGTCCGTGCTTGTCGTCGTCCCAGCTTGCGAAGGCAACCGTTGAACCATCCGGAGACCAGGAAGGAGAAAATTCACTGGGGGTGAAAGAATCAAGTGTGAGCCGCTTTGGCGATCCGTCAGGCAGGTTCATGATCCACAGTTTGCCAACGGCCTGAAAGAGGAGGCGGCTTCCATCAGGCGAAGCGGTCTGCCAGCGGATCATCTTCGGCTGGAAAGGCCCGTCCTCAATCGGCAGCGGAGACCACGCTATTTCGGAAATGGTGCGATGAACGTGGGCGGTAAAGGGGATTGTCTCAACTTTTCCTGAGGCGATATCGAGCTTGCGGAACTTGCCCCCTTGGGACAGCAGAATCGAGCGGCCGTCTGCGGTCCAGACCATGCCGGGAAGAATCTGCATCTGCCGAGAAATCTCTTCCGCCAAATCGAGCTCAATAGGGTCCATCAGCAAGCGTTCTTCGCCCGCCTGGAGATCGCGTAGCCACAGCGCGGTGCGTGGGCCAAAGACATGTCCCTTATAGGATTGCGTTCCCTCAGGAATGCGTCGGCCGAAGGCCATATAGCGACCATCCGGTGAGATGATGGGTGCGACTGCTCCCCCACTTGTTGCGCGATCTTGTTGTTCCGCTTGACCGCCAGTGACATCTTCAATATTGCGGGTTTGGAGATTCATCCTTCGAATCTGAAAGCAGCCGAGCATCGGGTCGGTATGTCCGAAGGGAAGTGGCGGGCACATCGCAGCACTGAAATAGAGATACCTGCCGTCAGCAGAGATGGAATGCCACCCCGCGCCCTTGTCTCCGGGCACCAATTCGATACCGGTGCCGCCGTCCTTGTGATACATAACGAGCGGCCAGTTGAACTCGAGTTCGTCAGGCTTGGTGCTTTGACGCTGCACGATGATGTAGTCCCCGGTTGGCGTCCAAACGGGACTCAACACGCGCAATTCTTTGTCCAGGAAAACCGGACGGGGGTTTTTCCCGTCAGCGTCCATCAGCCAGAGGTTATTTTGTCCTTTGCGGTCGGAAACGAACGCTATCGTCTTTCCATCGGGTGAATAGCGGGGAGTGATGTTGATGGCAATACCAGAATCCTGCGTGAGGCACTCGGCTTTGCCGCCGGCTGCAGACACTCGGTAAATGTGGCCAAGCAGGTCAAACACAATCCACTTTCCGTCCGGAGACAAATCGAGAGCCATCCATGTGCCTTCACTCGTTTCAAAATCGATCTCACGCGTGGCACCTCTGGCCTTGGTGGTGTCCCATTCCGCCGCTGATTTCTCCTGCGCCTCAAGCAGCTCACCGCTTGTAAACAAAGCAACCAGGACGGCAAGGACAAGTTTTCTCCAGTTGGGCATTCGGCAGAGCATGAGTCGTCTCTCCTGTGGCCGGATCAATCTTCCCTTCCGGCCTCAAATCAGCAGCCCTTGGCCATCGACCATTGAGCCCGTGTGGAATTTGCACAAAAAAACGGGGGAGAAAATCGACACGGATTCACTCCCTCGTGCTGGCTCAAGAACAAATCTCAAAAATCGATTCGCAAGCCTATCTGAATCCAGCGCGCGCCCGAGGTTCGATCGGCCGGAACCAGTTGCGTGTTGATGACGCCGAAATTAGAGGGATTCGTCAAATCGAACGATGGATCGAGGAAATTGACGTGGTTGAAGAAGTTGAAAAAGTCAGCGGAAAACTCGACGCGCACCTGTTCGGTCACATGCGTGACTTTCCCGAACCGCATGTCCAGGTTCCAGAATGGCAGCCCGCGAAGAGCGCTTGACCGGCCGACGTTCGTGTCCGTCGCGATGAGCGCCGGGCGGAATTTGGCGGCGGCCGCGTCTGGATTCGCGAAGTAGTTGAGCGCGCCGGCGCCGGCGTCGTGGACGCTTCCTCCGCCCAAAGAACTGACCGGGACCGTCGGAATCGCGCCAGACGGAGTAGCGAAGATGGCGCCACCTCCGAAGGCCTGTCCGCTAAAACTGGCCAGCTCCGGCACGCCGCTGCTTCTGCGGAAGATGCCGGCTGTGTACCAACCTCCAATAATCCGATTAATCGCCCCGTGGCGGCTGCTCAACCAACGATTCTTGCCGAAAGGCAGGTCGTAGTTGAAGACGGCATTGAAGACATGGGGTCGGTCAAAAAACGACGGCCCATAGTCGAGATGGG
>DASYPF010000175.1:0-9939 GCA_036006905.1 Acidobacteriota bacterium | reverse complement strand
TTCGCCTCCTTTTTCCCCATCTCCAAATAGCCGATTACTTTCTTAAAGTGCTCGCTGCTTACCAGCGGGCCCATCTTGGTTTCTCGCAGGAGCGGGTCCCCCAGCTTGATGCGCTTGGTTTTTTCTTTCATGCGTTCCAGGAATTTTTTGTAAATATCGCGTTGAATTAGAACCCGAGATCCGGCCGAGCATACTTCTCCTTGATTGATGAAAACACCGAAGAGCGCGCCGTCGGTTGCGGCTTCCAGGTCGGCGTCAGCAAAGAATATGTTGGGAGATTTTCCACCCAGTTCCAGCGAAACTTTCTTCAAGTTGGAAGCTGCGATGCCGCGCAATATTTCACGGCCGGTGCTAGTTCCGCCGGTAAAAGAGATTTTGTCCACTCCGGATGATGTCACCAGCGCGCGCCCCGCAACAGGCCCCTCGCCGGTGATGACATTGAAGACACCTGGCGGCAGCTCGGGAATATGTTTTTGAACCAGGCGCGCAAATTCCAGCGCGGTCAGCGGCGTCTCCTCCGCCGGTTTCAGAACCACCGTACAACCGGTTGCCAGCGCAGGTCCGAGCTTCCATGCAGCCAGCATCAGCGGGTAGTTCCACGGGACGATCAGGGCTGCGACACCGACCGGCTCCTTCAAGGTGAAGTTGAGCGCATTGTCGGGAACGGGCAGTGTTTCGCCATGAATCTTTGTGGCCAGACCGCCGTAATACTCCAGGCAGGTAGCCGTGTCAGCCATGTCCATTTCGCTCTCGACAATCGGCTTGCCGCAGTTGAGAGTCTCCAGCTCCGCCAGCATCGCAGCGTTCTTGCGCACCACATCAGCCATGGCAAAGAGGATGCGGCCTCGCTGCTGCGCTGTGGTTTCCCGCCAGGGACCGGAGTCGAAAGCGTGGCGCGCCGCATCGACCGCGCGTTCCACGTCCTTATCATCGGCTTCGGGAACCACGGCGAGCGGTTCTGCAGTTGCAGGATTGGTAATCTTTCGGGTCTTGGCGGCGCCATCCCATTCGTTGTTGATGAAGTTTTTGTAGGTTTTCATGTGTGTCTCCGGAGGTCGTCCGTCGTTCGTGGTCAGTGGTCCGTTGTCCGTGGTCAGTTGTCCGTTGTCCGTGGTTAGTTGTTAGTTGCAGTTAGTTGTCAGGTTTAAACTAATTGTCAGCCGCTTCGTTGTCAGTGTTAAGCAAGCTCGCAGCAACTACTTCGAGTGTTGATTAGCCCAAGTACCGGTACGATCACCAAACGTAGGGGCCACGGACAACTGACAACTGACAACTGACCACGGACCACGGACCACGGACAACTGACCACGGACAACGGACAACTGACAGGCGACTACGGAGCCAGCTTGTTATATTTCGCATACGGAAACCAGTACGGCTTGATTTCCTGCTTGTAATCGAGATGGACATGCTTGGTTTCTCGGAATTCGTCGAGGCCTTCCTCGCCCAGTTCCCGGCAATGCCCGGTTTGGCGCATGCCGCCGAATGGTCCCGCGTCGTTGTCTGTGAGAGGGTCATTGATCCAAAAGGTCCCCGCTGTGATGCCGTCCATCGCTTTCATGGCCCATTCCATATTATTCGTGTAAATATTGGCTCCCAGCCCGTAGGCACTGTCATTGGCAAGTCTGATCGCCTCTTCGATTCCGGAGACCCGCATGATGGGAAAGATCGGGCCAAACGTCTCGGTGCGCACCAGGCGCATCTCCTGCGTAATATCCACCATCACTGTGGGTTCATAGAAAAAACCTTTCTTGAACTTGGGCGACCGGCGACCACCACACAGAATTTTCGCGCCTCGAGCTACCGCTGAGTGCACGCGCGTATCGATGTCCTCGAGCTGGTGAAGATTGATGATCGGGCCGATGTCCGTCTTTGGATCCATTCCGTCACCCAGCTTGAGGCTTTTGGTCAATTTGACGACGCGATCGGTAAACGTGTCGGCAATGTCTTCAAAGACGTAGAAACGCTTGGCGCCCGTACACACTTGTCCCGAGTTCAGGTACGCAGCCCAACAAGCTGCGCGGGTTGCGATTTCCAGATCCGCGTCACTGCAGACGATGAATGGGTCATTCCCGCCCAGCTCCAGATGCGCCTTCTTGATCTTGCTCGCACAAAGCTGGCCGACGCGCTTTCCCGTTTCCACCGAACCGGTGAGCGCGACCAGATCGGTTCCCGCATGGGTGACCAAAGCTTCACCAATCTCCTCACCATATCCCGTGACCATATTGACGACGCCTTCCGGAAGGCAGGCGAAAGCATCCGCCAGTGCCAACGTGGCCAGCGGTGTCTCCTCGCTCGGTTTGATGATGACTGCATTACCGGCTGCCAGCGCCGGAGCCACTTTCCAGGAAAGCAGCAATAACGGATAATTCCAGGGAACAATAGCGACGACTACGCCGTAAGGTTCCTTCACGGTGAAATTGACCTGATGCGCGAAGACGGGAGGAATGGAGTCGCCGCGCGAGTTACGGCCTACTTCGGCGTAGTAATCGAAACAAGCGGCAGTCCATTCGACTTCGTCGCGGTTCTCACAAAAAGGCTTGCCGCCTTCTCGCGTCATCAAAGCGGCCAACTTCTTTTGTTGCGCGCGAATGGCGCGCGCCACTTCATGAAGTAACATTGCCTTTTCGACCCCTGGAATCCAGCGCCACGATTTGAAGGCTGCGCGTGCAGCCGCCACGGCGCAGTCGGCGTCTTCGGGCGCTCCATTGGGCACGTGATCAATGATCTCCTCGGTAGCCGGGTTGATGACGGCAATCTTCTCACCGCGGGATTTCGACCATTTGCCGGCAATCCAGTTTCGCTTCATAGATCTTCCCTCTGTGAGTGCAAGATCGCATGGTGACAGTTCCAAGGTTCATGTCCGAACGTTGGTCACTTAGCGTATAACACGAAATAAGTTTTGCAAAGGCGGCGCCGAGTCGGAGGCCGACTGAGCCGCGCGCGTAAGCAAGCGGACTCTCGATCTAGCGATTCGAGCGGGAGCGGTGCAGATCACTAGAAAACTATTTTGCGCCAAGATCCCCGCACGCCAAGGCTGAAGAGAGATACTGAGCCGCGCGCGTAAGCAAGCGGGCCCTCCATTGTAGCGAATCGCTACCGAGTCGATGGCGAAGAGCCATGCAGTAGAGATTGTTGCGGCGGTGGCAGAAGTGTTGCATCGAGGGTCCGCTTGCTGACGCGCGCGGCTCAGCCGCCTCGTCAGGTTTGCCCCTCCAACAGCCGCCCCATGCGCAGCGCATCTTTCCCCGTTCCGTAATAGTTCCTCAATCTTTGCTTCTCGAGGTATCCCATCTTCTGGTAGAAGCCGATAGCCTGCGTGTTTCGGGCATCGACTTCCAGAACGATCTCAGCCGCCCCATCCTGCTCCAATTTC
Source organism: Acidobacteriota bacterium (assembly GCA_036006905.1). Taxonomy (GTDB): domain Bacteria; phylum Acidobacteriota; class UBA6911; order JACQSX01; family JACQSX01; genus DASXTB01. The sequence continues at coordinate 6,563 of DASYPF010000175.1, read as the reverse complement.
GCTTCCAATCGGCGCAGCAGCGACCGCCCGTGCCCCTGTCCCTGGACGCGTTCGAGCAAGTCAAGGGTGATAATATGCCCGGTGGGCCTCCTGGCGCGATGACGTGAAATTGCCGCGATTCCAAAGCCTGCAATCTTTGAATCAATTACCAGCACCAGGGTATGGCTGTAAATCTGACGAACGAAATAATCCAGGGCGACTTCATCATAAGCAATTCCGGGCTCGAAGCAGGCGCGATCAATTTTGAGCAGCTCTGAAAAATCGGAGTCCTGGAAATGACGGATCTGAACCATGAGGTAACTGTTTGCCCTGGTTGGCTCTTTAGGAGCGACCGCTTCACCTTATCTTCAGTTAGTCTCTTAAAGAGGGAAGAGAGCACATTAGGACTTGTTTTGGTGTAGAATAATTCACTCCCCGAGGCGACGATGATGAAAAGAATTTTCCGTACAGGCTTTCCCTTCTTGTGCTTTATTCTTACAGCAGCAGTAGGATTTGCCCAGAGAGAAGAATATGATGCTCTGATAAAAATACAACAGGAGCCATCCGTCGACACTCGCATTCAGTTGGGAGAAGATTTCTTTCAGAAATATCCGAATTCTTCATATGGGCCCTATGTGCACCAACAGTTGGTTTATGCATACAATCAGAAGAAGAATCCAGACAAGGTAATTGAGCATGGAGAGGGAGCCAGATCGGTAAAGGATGTAAATGTTTTGACCCTTTTAGCCATCGCATACGGCGACAAACAGATTAATGATAAGTCTTTGCAGACGGCGCAGGCAGCAATGGAGTTGCTTAATGGCCCACAAGCCCCCCCGAACCTGACGGCCGAACAAAAGAATCAGTCATTGTCGCTAAACCAATACTTGGCGGGGGCTGCTTATTACCGTCAAGCCAAAGAGAACCAAGGTAGTGAGAAGAACGTTCTGCTTGGTAAGTCTAAGGAATCCCTGGAAGCGGGCATTCAGTCCAACCCCAAGAACGATTTCGCCTATTATCAACTCGGATTGACCCTCGCCGAGATGAGCCAGGGCACGGCTGCGTGCGAGGCCCTCGCCAAAGCAGTGGTGCTGGAAGGTCCGGCTAAACCGATGGCGCAGCAGGACCTGGAAAAGATTTACATGCACTATAACAATAAGTCCAAGCGCGGCTTGGATAAAGTACTTGCCAAGGCGAAAGCCGAGGTAAAGTGAGAGTTGGTCCATCATGAGTGGTCAGGTGTCAGTGGTCCGTTGTCCGTTTGTATTAGGCTTCAGCGGTCAGCCATCAGCCCTCAGCTTTGCTGTAAGCACTCTAATTGCTGAAGGCTGAGCGCTGAAAGCTGGTACAACGGACAACGGACCACGGACCCCACAGGAAAGTCTAAGCGCCGCTTTCTTTCCCGTAGCTCTACTGATACTATGAGGCGCTTTTTCCATCTTCCGTCGGAGCATCTATGACCCGAAAATACCGCCAACCCGGCTATCAGGATGATCAGCGCCGTGAGGAAAAGTCCAGGGCTCCTGCTCGCAAAGAGCCCCGAGATCCATCAGCCCCGCGCTCCCCCAAGATGCCGGGTTTCTTGACCGCCTTCCGCTGCGCCATGTGCGGAGCGACGGTGCCGATTCCGGAGAACCTCGAATTTGATGCTCAGTGCTCCAAGTGCGGCGCGGCGCTGCATAGCTGCAAAAACTGCGTGCATTTCGATCCCAACAGCCGCTTTGAGTGTACAGAGCCGATTGAAAAACGGATCCCGAAAAAAGATGCGCGTAATGAGTGCACCTTCTTTGAGGCGCGTACGCGAGTGGAAAAGGAAACTACCACTGCGGTACCAGTCAAGCGCGAGACCGGCGGGGGAGACGACCCCCGCGCCGCTTTTGAGCGGTTATTCAAGAAATAAAGTCATCAGTCATCAGTCATCAGTCATCAGACGCGACCCGTTAGGTAAAAAGAGATACTGAGCCGCGCGCGTAAGCAAGCGGACCCTCCAAGGTAGCGAAGCGCTACCGAGCCGATGGCGAAGTGCCACATCGAAAGTCCGCTTGCTTACGCGCGCGGCTCAGTGTTTTTTGCTTAACCACTGACAGCCGACCACGGCCCATGCAGCAAACCGCCGAGATCGAATGCCCCTACTGTGGCGAATCACTCGAGATTGTTATCGACCCCAGCGTCGCTTCACAAACTTATATTGAAGATTGCCAGATCTGTTGTAAGCCGATCCAGATTCGCGTCCGTTTTGAGGAAGGCGAGCCGCAGGTTGACGCCGAGCCGACCGACTGAAACGAAATGTTATAAGATCGCATCCAATGAAAAAGCGTTTTTGGATGCCGGTGGCCATCACTATCCTGGCGGCCGCCGCGGCTCTCCTTCTTAACTCCTACCTGCAGGCGTCCTTGCTGATCCTGGATGCGGCCAACCTGCGCGGGCTGGCTGGCCAGTTTCCCGGTTGGCTCGGACACCAGGTCCGAACGCGAGATGTTGAAGTGCCTACGCGCTACGGAAATATCCAAGGCCGCCTCTACATCCCTTCGGGGTCTCCAAAGGCGGCAGTAATCGTGGTGCACGGGCTGCACGCCGCCGGTATTGCAGAAGAGCGACTGGGACCTTTTGCGCGCAAAGTCGCGGCCCGCGGTATGCTGGTGCTGACTCCGGAGATGGAAGACCTGCGTCATTATCGGATTACTCCAAAGACAACCGATCAGATCGAAGACTCGGTTCGCTGGCTTTCTGAAGAGAAACGGTTTGTGAAGAGCAATCGTGTTGGATTGGTTGGAATCAGCTTCTCTGGAGGGCTCTCAATTGTCGCTGCGGGCCGGGCTTCTATTCGCGATCGAGTATCGTTTGTACTTTCGCTGGGCGGCCACGGCGATCTCGACCGGACAGGGAAATACCTGTGCACGGGCCAACTTCCCGGCGGCCGCGGTTACTGGAAACCGCACGATTACGCAGTCGGCGTGTTGCTGTTGAATCTGAGCGATCGGCTGGTTCCTCTCTCGCAGAGCGGCCAACTGGCAGAAGGCATTACCGCGTTTCTGCAGGAGGATGATCAGCGGGGACGCAAGATGATTGAGGAACTGCCGGAGCCCGCATCTCAGATTTTGCGTTGGGTTGACCAGAGGGACCTCGCCAAAGTGGGACCGCTGATGCTTTCCCAGTTACCTTATTTTGCCGCCGATCCCAGCCTGTCGCCGGAGCGGTCCGGCCCTCCCGCAGCTCCTGTGTTTTTGCTGCACGGCCAAGGGGACCGGCTGATTCCGTCTTGCGAAACCGAGTCGCTGGCAAAATACTTGCATGGTAAGACGGAAGTGCATTGGCTGATTACGCCATTAATTTCTCACGTCGAATTAGAGCAACCGCCGAAACTAAGGGACATCTGGAATTTGCTCAGTCTGTGGGAAAAAATCATGCGCGTTGCAGGTCGGTCTACGTGATCATTGTTTCTTCAGCAAGAAAATATTGGACCATCAAGACACCAAGGCACAGCGCGGCAGAGCCGCACTGTATAAAAGCCGATCACGACCATGTTCACGTTCACGAGCACGTCCACGCCTACGCGGACGAAAAATCGCTCACGACTCGATTGGTCGTAGTCGCAGAGATGTTAGAATACCGCGTGAGCCGCGCGACATATGAGCAAGATAAACTCCTTTGCTGAATTCTGGCCCTATTACCTGTCTGAACATCGATTGGCGCGGACGCGGCAGTTGCACTTTATCGGATCTTCACTCGCCTTGGGTTTGGGTTTACTGGCGCTTTGGAGAAGTTCCTGGGTTCTGCTTTTGGCTGCAATTCTGTCCGGCTACGGATTTTCCTGGATCGGCCATTTCTTTGCTGAAAAAAACCAACCGGCTTCTTTCCGGTATCCTCTTTATTCCTTTCTAGCCGATTGGAAGATGTGGGTGCTAATGCTGACGGGCCGGCTGGATGGGGAACTGGCCCGGCTGGGATCGAAAATGCTGCAAATCCATGGCCGCGTTAGCGACACATGAATTTAGCCCGGCCTCTCACCCGAATTATTCACAAACGTTCACCACAAAAGGCACAGAGGGCACAAAGTCAGCCCAGAGAGCGGGGCTGAAACTTGAAGTATGAAGACTCGTCGAGACTGCATCCTGTCGTTACATGTTTCGGTCTTCATACTTCAAGCCTCAGCCCTATTCTCTGTGCTATCTTCGTGCCCTCTGTGCCCTCTGTATTGAATGTTTGTGAATCATTCGATGCGTCAACTTCACGCGCTTTTTCCCAGTCCCACGCTCCTTCTGATTTTATTGGCGATAATGGGCGGCGGACTTTTGGCGAAGAGGAATGGAATGTCTCAGGTTGTTAAGGAAGAGAAAATCCGATATCCGCCCACGAAGAAAGAACAGATCGTAGATGACTTCTACGGAACTCAAGTAGCCGATCCATATCGTTGGCTCGAAAATGCCGATGCTCCGGAAGTAATCCAGTGGGTGGAAGCCCAGAATGCGCTAACTCGCGACCGTTTGGATCGTCCTGAACGCCGCAATCTTAAGGCCCGGTTGACCAAGCTGTTCGATTTTCCACGTTATACAGTCCCTTTCAGGCGCGGCAAGTTTTACTTCTATCAGAAGAATACCGGCCTGCAGAACCAATCCGTGCTCTACGTGCAGGAAGGGTTGAAAGGCAAGCCGCGTGTTTTGCTTGACCCGAACACTCTTAGCCCGGACGGCACCGTTGCACTCACCGACATCACTGCCAGTCATAACGGTAAGCTAATGGTTTACGGCCTCTCCAGCAGCGGCAGTGACCGGCAAGAACTCTCTGTCCGCGATGTTAGAACCAGAAAGGATTTACCTGACAAGATTCTTTGGGTGAAATTTGCCAGCGTCACTTGGACACATGACAACCGGTCGTTTTATTACACGCGATTTCCTCAGCCGGGAACAGTTCCTCCCGGTGACGAGAATTATTTTTGCAAAATCTATCTGCATAGATTAGGCGAGGACCAATCCCGGGACGCGTTGATTTATCAGCGTCCGGAAGATAAAGAGGTGATCTTCGGAACCGATATCACCAATGATGACCGCTATCTGATGATCGGCGCGTTTAAGGGAGCCAGCGATAAGAGCGAGTGGCTCGTGCTGGATCGCAAGACGCAGACGATCACGCCGCTCTTCACCGGCTTCAGCGATGCCAACAACTTCGTAGAAGATGTGGACGGCCGCTTTTATTTCCGCACCGAGAAAGACGCCCCGCTCGGTCGCGTCATTACAATTGACTACAAACGCGGAAACCTCAAGCCGGTGGAAATCATCCCCGAGGCCAGGGACAAACTTTCCGCGGTAACCGTGGTCAACCGGCAAATTGTCACTTCATATCTGCACAACGCCAGTCAACGCGTGCAGATCTATAGTCTCGCCGGAAAGCCGGAAAGCGACATCCAGCTTCCTGCTCTTGGCACCGTGACAGAGCTGACGGGGGAACCTGATGACAAAGAAATGTTCTTGAATTTCGAATCGTTTACTTATCTCCCCTCCAGTTACCGTTACGATTTTGTCTCCCGCGGAATGGAGCCTTTTTTCAAAAGTGAAGGGAAGGTTGATAGCAGCGCTTACGAGACGAAACAAATCTGGTATTCCAGCAAGGACGGCGCCAAAGTCTCGATGTTTGTCGTCCACAAGAAAGGCCTGCAACTGGATGGGAATCGGCCTACGCAGCTTTACGGATACGGCGGGTTCAATATCAGCTTGACGCCGGCCTACAGCCCTCCAGTCTTTACTCTGCTGGAAAAAGGCGGCGTGTTTGCCGTGCCTAATTTGCGCGGCGGCGGGGAATACGGCGAAGAATGGCACAAGGCTGGAATGCTGGACAAGAAGCAAACAGTGTTCGATGATTTCATCGCCGGCGCCGAATGGCTGATTGCCAACGGGTACACACGCCCGGCGAAGCTTGCGATCCGGGGAGGAAGCAATGGCGGCCTTTTGGTAGCCGCAAGTATGGTGCAGCGTCCTGATTTGTTCGGAGCTGTTGTTTGCCAGGTCCCCGTTGCCGACATGTTGCGCTATCACCTTTTTACGGTCGGGAGATTTTGGATTCCCGACTACGGATCAGCGGACAATCCCCAGCAGTTTCATTTCCTGTACAGCTACTCTCCCTATCACAACGTTAGGGACGGCGTGTCTTATCCGGCGACGCTGATTACTACGGCCGATACTGATGATCGCGTCTTTCCGGGCATGGCCAAGAAGTTTGCCGCCCGGCTGCAGGAGGCGACGGCAGGCCCGAAGCCGATCCTGCTGCGCGTCGAAACAAAAGCGGGCCACGGCCTCGGCAAACCAGTGTCGAAGCTGATTGAAGAAGCGGCCGATATCTATATGTTTTTGTTTTGGCAGTTGGGAGTGGAGTAAAAACGGGTGTCGGGTGTCGGGTTCCGGGTTCCCGGTTCCAGGTTCCACGTCCCGGGTTCAAGGTTCCGGGTTTAAGGTTCCGGGTCCCGGGTTGAAGGTTCCGGGGTTCTGTGTCGTTTCACCGTTCAGTTGGAGCTTTAAACCTGAAACTCAGAACCTTGAACCCGCTCAACCCGGAACCTTGAACCCGGAACCCGGAACCTTGAACCCGCTCAA
>DASYPF010000174.1:0-6438 GCA_036006905.1 Acidobacteriota bacterium | reverse complement strand
AAAGACGGCGCCAGCTTCTCGTCCTCCCTCCTCAGCTCATGAAACCATTGTCGAATTTTCTCGTCTTCTGGATCTCGATTCATTGAATATCCTCGATCCGTCCATCCATTGGCGAACGCGCTTCTTCCCGCGCTCGTAGTGAGTACGCGCTGATCCCAGCGAGACCCCCATCACTTTGGCGGCGTCCGCCAAGCTCAGGTCATGGTAAAAGACCAACTGCAAGACCTCGCGCTGGCGCCTGGACAAAGCCGAGAGCGTCACGCGTACGGCTTTCTGAACCTGCGTGCTGTAAATTCTCTCGTCGGCGGCCGGTTGTTGGACCGCGCTTGGGGCCTTTCGCAGATACCTTGTCAGCATCAGCCTCTGAAGCATTTGCCGGCGCCGATGTTCCACCGCGGTTCTCCGAATTACCGAAAAGAACCAGGTTTTAAAGGTTGATCTTCCGCCAAATCGAGCCCTGCGCTCCAAGATCTTCAGATAAGCGGTCTGAAGAACAGTCTCAGCTTCTTCCAAACTCCCTAAGCAACAACTCAGCGCCCAGCCAAAACTTTCTTTGTGACACTGTTCCAACTGGGCCTTCAGCCCTGAGTCGTCCATTGGTGCGGGGCGCTGCTCTTACCTCTGTTCAGCGGATTAGTCGATCTCGTGGATCATACATATGACAAGACAAGGAGATTGAAACTTTGCTCTTTAGGTGCAGGCTGCCAGTGAGATAAACGCCGGGCGGAAAGTAGACCGTGCCGCCTCCGCCGCGCTGGCAGGTGTCAATGGCATCTTGTAGAGCGCGGGTGTCTTCGCGAACCCCCTGGTAGCGCACGCATCCTGCGTGCTCGTTGCAGGAAGATCCCTGAAAGCGCGCCATGGGAATGGCTGCATTCTGCGTGCCTGTGTCCTCATACAAGACCACGCTGGAAGCGGGAGCTCCCAGGGCATCATCCGGCTGCATGCAAAACATATAAGGATCGGCTGCAGAAACGCAATTTTTCACATTGCATCCACAATCCCGTGCGGATACATTGAACATCATTCTATTTCGGAGAATCTGGTGGCTGCATCCGCTATTGACGTTATCTCGCCGGCGTTCGAGCGCACCAAGCTCCAACTGTTCAGGCCGTTTCGCTTTAAACACTGGGCGCGACTGGCGATCATCGGGCTTGTCACCGGAGAGTTTGGTGGCGCCAGCGGCAGTTGGGGAGGATTGTCGAACGCCCGCACTGCGATCCGCACTCGCCGCCAATGGATGGACCTTTTATCCGCGCCGGATCCCAGCTTGTGGAATTTGGACCGCAATTACTTATGGGCCCTGCTGGCGGTAGTGGCGGCGCTTTTAGTGCTTGGTCTGATGTGGTTGTATGCCGCCAGTGTCTTCCGCTTTATCTTGTTGGATGCCATCGTCAACGGCCGCTGCCGCCTACGTGAAGGTTGGCATCGTTGGCAAGCGCCCGGGCGGCGCTTCTTTTTCTGGACTATCGGTTTTATCCTGGTCGTCGCGGCAGCATTTGGAGTGACGGTCGGCGTGCCAATCGCCATCGCCGTCTGGGCCGGGGTATTTCAGCAACCCAGGCAGCATTTGATCCTCTTGATCTTCGGAGGAATTGTTCTTTTTTTTCTGGTCCTCGCGATGATCGTGGCCAGTGCTGTGATCGCCCTGTTTGCCAGGGACTTCCTGGTACCACTGATGGCTCTGGAGAATCTGGAAGTGATGGCCGCCTGGCGCCGTTTGCTTCCGCTCGTCAACGTGGAGAAAGCTTCTTATCTCTTTTACGTATTGATGAAGATAGTGCTGGCGGTGGGAAGCGCAATACTGTTTGGTATTTTAAACGTGATTGTGATTTTGCTGCTGCTGATACCGCTGGCGATTGTCGGAGGCCTGCTTTTCCTTTTCGGACAGGCCGCAGGACTGACATGGAATCTTTTCACAATTTGCGCATTGGTGTTCCTGGGTCTGGCTGCATTTGCGGCTCTTCTGTGGGTGATCTCCTTTGTATACGCGCCCGGTTTGGTCTTCTTTCAGTCCTATGCTTTGTACTTTCTGGGACCGCGCTATCCACTTCTGGGCGCGCTGCTGGCGCCCCAACCTCCTTGAAGGAGTCGAAGGTCGAAAGTCGTTATGGTTTTCGACCTTTGACTTTCGACCTTCGACTTTCGACCTTCGCAAGGCAACAAGAGATCAAGGTCGTTCTTATACTTCTCCAATATCCTCATTCCACAAGTCCGGATTTTTCTTTATGAAGTCGCTCATCATCTGTTTGCATTCGTCCAGATCCAGATCCACAACTTCGACGCCATGGGACTGCATGAATTCTTTGGCGCCCGGAAATGTCCGTGACTCGCCGGCCACCACTTTTTTGATTCCAAATTGCACCACAGCGCCGGCGCACAAGAAACAGGGCATCAACGTGGAGTAAAGAACAGTGTCACAGTAACGCCCGATCCTTCCGGCATTCTCCAGGCAATCAATTTCCGCGTGCAAGATGGGGCTCTCTTGCTGCACTCGCTTGTTGTGCCCTCGCCCAATGATCTGGCCCGCTCGGACAAGGGTCGATCCTATGGGAATTCCTCCTTCCTCCATTCCTCGTCGTGCCTCTTCGATGGCGACCCCCATAAACCTATCCATATTTTGTTCCCCTCCTGCGAACGTTCCAGAAGAATCCGAGCCCCCAGTGTTAGCGAGTGTCAACAAATTGTCACCTTCGAAAGGGCCGCTGTTCCGTATGCAAAGATCTTTTCTAGGGCAATCCCTCATAGAATCAAAGGCTTCCGCGTGTAGAACATTTAGCGGATTTGGAACTCCACCACAGGAACGAAAATTGCGTCTCAAGGAAGTGAAAGTAACCGCTCCACAAGAGCGAAGGTCCAAAAAAGGCGGCTTATGGTCACCGAAAGACTCGACGCCCACTACATCAGCTTTTACCGTTCCTACCGTCAGCCCACGGGACAAATTTATTACGTCATCGATCAGGAACTGCATCAGATTTACGAAGCGCGCCCCACACTTAACGGCGACTTCAATTACGTTCCAGTCTCCGATCTCCTTTTGCCGGGAGATGTGCTTAAGGTTGCAGAAGAATTGCGACGTAATTGGACTCCCATGGCTTCCTGATATGGGCGCGAATGAACGTAGGAAGTGCGAATGACGAAGTTCGAATGACGAATGAGAAATGACAAATGGCAAGATCCTAATCGTTGTCATCGTCACTTGAACTTCGTCATTCGTGATTATTTCACTGGCGTCATCCGCAGTATTCGATCGTCATCACTCGCCGGACTGCCCCGCCCGTCCCGATTTGATGTGGAAAAATAAATCGTGCCGTCAGGCCCCTGCGTGACATCCCGGATGCGTCCGTACTTCCCTTCCACGAGCCGCTCCTGACTCAGCACATGCTTGCCTTCAAGCACGACGCGGATAATGCATTGGCCACGCAAGCAACCGAAAAAGAAGTTCCCGCGTAACTCGGGAAAGGATGAACCGCGATAAAACACGCCACTCGCCGGCGCAACCGCCGGCGTATATTCGAGAAGCGGCGATTCCATTCCAGTGCGTGACTGCCGATGATGAATCAGCGGCCAACCGTAGTTGCCCCCGCGTTCCACAACGTTGACTTCGTCTCCGCCGCCAGGACCGTCGAAACCTGACGGCCCGTGTTCAGTATCAAAAAGCAGGTTGGTCCCCGGCTGCCAATCGATCCCCTGTGAATTGCGATGGCCGTATGACCAGATCTCAGGACGCGCTCCAGGCTTATTCACAAAGGGATTGTCGGCAGGAATCGCGCCGTCATCATTGAGGCGCAATATCTTGCCCGCAAGCGAATCCAGCCGCTGGGCCAGTTCCCGCTGCGCCGCATCGCCTGTTGTGATGTAAAGTTTGCCGTCCGTCCCGAAACGCAGACGGCATCCCGCGTGCAGACTCGCTGCAGGAACATTCTCCAGAATCAAGCCGCGATCGGAAAGAGCGTTCTCTTTTTCACGGAAACGCACCACGCGGACGCGAGTGCCGCCCGCTCGGTAACCATAGGAGAGATAAAGAAGATGATTTGCGGCGAATTGCGGATGCAGTGTCAGGCCCATCAAACCTATCTCTCCCGAATGCTCCACATCGGCAAGAGTAGCAACCGGCTCGGCGCGCAGCTTGCCGCCTTCGATCACGCGCACTCTGCCAGGTCGCTCGGTGAACAAGATTCGATTATCCGGAGTGAAGACGATCGACCAGGGGACCTCCAATCCGGTAGCAGCAGTTTCAATTCGAAACTGAACGGCGCCTGACGCAGCCGCCTCGATTTCTCCTGCTCCCCTGCCTGCAGGAGGCTGCGCGCACGACACGAACCAGAACAAGACAATGGTCAGGAAGAGCCGACAGCGATTACCACGAAGAAAAATTGTCATGTCGTTCGTGAATAAGAGGCGCCTATGGCGTGTTTCCGAAAATTGGTGCCTTTGCACGCCGTCAGGCGCACTAGAGACGCGGCGCTGCCGCGTCTAATCCTAAGGAGCCAGCAGCTCGCTGCGATGAGACGGCCCAGCGGGCCGGCGCTATAAAAATGTCCACTCCTCAGAGCCCGCCGTAGGCGTGCCCTGCGCCGCATAGCGGCGTCTGAAATTAGCCCGGCCTTTCAAGGCCGGGAGTCCAAGACAAAGAAAACATCTCGTCGCGTAGCGACGATTGATTCAACCCGGGGCTCAATCGTCGCTAGGCGACGAAAAACACTGTAATACTTCGTTCACCCGGCCTTGAAAGGCCGGGCTAAATTCATGGGTCGCTAAAGCGACCAGCGCGCCCCGTCACGCGCCTGAGATCCGCCTGCTACATTCCCAATCTAGCATTGCAAGCAAAGAGCTCCAAAGTTGAGGTAGAAAGCCGAGACTGTAAGGGTCACACTCCGCAATCGTTCACTTTAATACGGCGGTTCAGACGCTCTGTATAACGAGAAAGTTAACAGGCGAGTGCGAAACAAAGAAGGGGGAAGGGAGAAAGGTGAAGGATGAAGGGTGAAAAAAGGATGACAAATGATAAGAAGGGAATAACGGCTCTTCCTTTGCGCCTCCCACACTCTGCTTTCGGCACTCTGATTTCCGCACTCCGCATTCCGCATTCTGAATTCCGAATTCCGCATTTTCAGCAGATCCGTCGCCGGCGTATGATAAAGGGCACTTTCTCTTCATCCCGAAGGAGGTGCTGCTTATGCGCGCGAAAAAATTCTGTAGGATTTCTCTGACGGTGTGTGTCGCAGTTGCATTCTTGCTGATTGGCGCTGCAACCCCACAGTATCAGACCACTCCATCGGCCGCCACCCCGCCGCTGAATTACAATCCGGTGAAGAAAGCGCTGAAGGAGGGCAAAGTCGTCATTGGTGTCACGGTGAGCGCCGCCAATGTTGACGTCGCTTTCAGCTTAGCCGGCGCCGGCTTTGATTTTCTCTGGATCGAGATGGAGCACAGCCCCCTCACACTGGAAACAGTGCGCTCGATGATTCTGGCCACCCGCGGCCAGAAGGCGATGCCGATTACGCGCGTGCCCGTCAACGAGCCATGGATGGCCAAACGAGTGCTCGACATCGGAAGCATTGGAGTGGTCTTCCCATTTACCAGCACCAAGGAGCTGGCCGAGCAAGCGGTGAAGTCCTGCAAATATCCGCCGCTGGGAATTCGAGGCTTCGGCCCGGGCATGGCGACGTCGCGTTGGGGTATGAGTGGGGCCGACTACGTGAAGTTCGCCAATGAAAATGTGCTGGTGGTGACGATCATCGAGCAGAAGCAAGCGATCGATAACATTGAACAGATCGCCTCGGTTCCGGGAGTTGACGTGTTGTTTATCGGCGCCAATGATCTTTCTTTTTCTCTTGGAGTGGGCGGAAAGCTCACCGATCCGCTGGTGGAAGATGCCGTCAGCAAAGTTCTGGCCGCAGGTAAGAAACATGCAATTCCTGTGGGATATCCAGCAGGGACCCCAGCGGAAATCAACAAACGCATCTCCCAAGGCTTCCGCTTCTTTCAGGCTTCCAGCGACCTGGGGCTGATGACGGCGGGCGCACGGGATTTGTTATCGAAGATTCAAAAACCAGCAGAGCAGTAAGCAGGAGGCAGGAGGCAGGAAAAGCGCCACTCGTCATTGGTCATTTGTTCCAGAGCTGGTCAATTAGGTCCAGTGACTGATGACGAATGTCCTAAGACTAATGACCAATGACGTGTGAAAAAATCAATTTGATTGTAGGGGGCGGCCCCGCGTGGCCGCCTGGATCCGAGCGCCCTTATTGGAAAACGGGCGACCACACAGGGTCGCCCGTTCAGATGAAATCAATTTTTTCACAGCTTCTCGGCGACGGTTCCTGCCAGAGTGAGTCGGCGGTCCAAACCTTCCTCTGGCGGACGTTGTTACTCTGGCGGGACCCGTCGCTAACGCTCCGGGCTCTGACATTTTCGCCGCCGCTCTTGAACGACCCG
>DASYPF010000173.1:0-7966 GCA_036006905.1 Acidobacteriota bacterium | reverse complement strand
CCTAATCTCCCCGTGTCCCCAGTGTTCCCCGTGGTTTAATTTTTTTGAGGCGACGCGACCCACGTCTACCTGCTCGTTTAACGTGCCCGTTGTCGTGGTGGTCGTGGACATAGACGTGGACGGCTTTAGGTCTGAACAATGTCATTGGAACGAAGTTCGCCATGAATAATCCGGGAATTCTAATGGAAGTTGGTGATATCCTATGCCGAGAGGCCTGAACCGCAACTTCTGTTATGAATTTGCCCAACTCGCTGACCATTTCTCGCATATTCATAATCCCCTTGTTGGTCGCCATTCTGCTGACCGGGAGAATCGAGCAGAGAGAACTCTGGGGCGGCCTCCTCTTTGTGGCTGCCTCCATCACCGACTGGCTGGACGGCTACTTGGCGCGGAAACGCAACCAGGTAACCACGCTGGGAATCCTTCTTGATCCAATCGCAGACAAGCTCCTGGTATCGTCGGCATTCATATCACTGGTGCAGATGGGAATTGCGCCTGCGTGGATGGTGGTAGTCATCATCGGACGCGAGTTTGCTGTCAGCGGTCTGCGCAGTATTGCCTCAGCGGAAGGGTTTACCATCGATGCATCCACTATGGGCAAGTTGAAAATGTTTTTTCAGGTGCTGGCCATCACGCTGCTGATTTTTGGCAGCACCGCTGGGAAAGATTCCGTTGTCCGCTGGATGGGTGAGATTTTGCTTTGGGCCGTTGTAGTGTTTTCGATCATTTCCATGATCCAGTATTTCTGGAGATTCTGGAGCCAGATCGACGAGCGGGTGAAGTATCGACAGCGACAGAAAATGATCCATTTGATGGCGAAGCGGCGCGAAAAATCCAATGTTTGAACTTGGTCCAGGAGAGCAGTCTGAGCTCCTGGCACTGGCTCGACGCACTCTGGAGTACTTTTTTCAAAGTCATACTCTCCTGAATTACCAGCCTCAACATCCCTCGTTGCACTCTCTGGCCGGCAGTTTTGTATCGTTGCATCGGCACGTAGAATTAAGGGGCTGCATCGGCCATCTAGAAGCCGATCGCGCCGTGTATATCAACGTGATGGAGTCCGCCCTAGCTGCAGGCTTTCAGGATCCTCGCTTTCCGCCCCTCGAGCACGGCGAGTTGTCCCAAGTCTCAATCGAAATCTCGGTGCTGTCGGCTTTCACTGTGGTCAACGACATGGAAGAAATTAGGACGGGCACGCATGGTCTGATGATTTCCATGGGTCCCTGTCGAGGTCTATTGCTGCCGCAAGTTGCCATACGGTTCGGATGGGACCGTATCAGATTTTTAGAGGAAGCTTGTTTCAAGGCCGGACTGCCGCGGGATTCCTGGCTCCGAGGCGCGATGATCGAAACATTCTCAGCCCTGGTGTTCGGTGAAGAGATAACCTAGTATCCGCGTACCCTCGGGTCAACAAGTCATCAAGTCGAAAGTCGCAGGTCGAAAGTCCCTCGCACGATGACTTGCTGACCTGCCGACCTGCTGGCCTGCTGACCTTCGACTTTCGACCTTCGACTTTGGACTTTTGACCTTCGACCTTAGACTTTGGACTTTTGACTTGATGACTTGTTGACCTGATGACTTAGGATCGGATGATGACTCAAATCTGCGTTCCGCTTTCTCCGGCCAATGACAAGGAATGTTGTGACGCGATGGCGCATCTTGCGTCGCGCTGCGATCTTTTTGAAATACGTGCCGACGCGTTTCAGGAACGGCCTGATTTGCCGCTTATTTTTAAGCGCGCAACGCGCCCGGTCATTTGGACACACCGCTGCCCGGAGGAAGGGGGGCGACATAATCCCCGCCAGCGCGACCGTTTGCAGGAATACCGCCGTGCGCTGGATTGCGGCGTAAATTGGATCGATGTCGAGTGGAGATCCGGTCTGGCCGAGCCCCTGCGGGCATTTGCCGACAAGACAGTGCTTTCTCTTCACGATTTCGGCAAGACGCCGCATGACCTGCTACATTGTATTCGCCAGATGACTGAAGTCCCCTGTGGCGTCGTTAAAGTCGCGACACGAGTGGAACGCACCGAGGATCTACTTCGGCTGATCGAATGCGCGCACTGGCTGCTCAGCCAGGGGAAAAGAGTAGTAGTGCTCGGACTGGGAGATGACGGCAAGCCGATCCGCGTTTTGTCTCCATTGCTGGGCTGCGAGTGGACTTACGCAGCCCTTGACACGCCCACGGCTCCGGGCCAGTTGACCGAGTCGGACTTGGAACTTTATCGCTTCACGGCGCTGGGCCGGCAGACCCGCCTCTTTGCCGTCATTGGCAATCCCATTGCCCACTCGCGCTCGCCCTGGTTCCACAATTCAGCATACCAGACGATGAATCTGAATGCAGTCTATGTGGCAATACGAGTAGACAACCTTGACGCCTATCTGAAGCTGGCCCAGCAAATGAATATCTCCGGCTGGAGTGTCACACTTCCATGGAAGACGGAAGTGGCCGGGCGCTGCCTTCTGCAGGACGAAGCTTCGCGCCGGAGCGGAGTAGTCAACACGGTCCGCCCGGATGGTGACCGATATCTCGGATGGAACACCGACTGGGCGGGCTTCATCGAACCGATTCGAAAACGGTGTCCTGTCGGACACCTGCGCGCATGCGTATTGGGAACAGGCGGAGTGGCCCGCACGGCGGTAGCCGCGCTCATTTCCGAGGGCGCTCAGGTTACTGTGCTCGGGCGCCGGTTAGAAGTGCTGCACTTGCTGGAAAATGAATTCCGGATTGAAACCGGCCTGCTGGAGGATTCGCCGGAAGTCTCGGGCGACCTTATCGTCAATGCAACTTCGGTAGGAATGTCACCCGCCATCGATGCCATGCCCGTTCCGGATTCGCTGCTGGAGCGTTTCCAGATCGCCTACGACCTGGTGTACACGCCACCTCTGACTTCATTTCTGCGCAACGCCCGACAACTGGGATTGCAAACGATTTCCGGTTGGGAGATGTTCGTCCAACAGGCGGCCGAGCAGGTGCGAATATTTACCGGAAATCTGCCGCCGCGCGAGTGGCTGGAAGGCTTAACGCAAAGGCGCAAAGACGCAGAGACGCCAGGCGGGTGAGGGCGAGTGGCGTCTCTGCGTCTTTGCGCCTTTGCGTTAAGCCCTTCAACCGGACACGCCGAGACCCGCTTGTAATCCTTCCTGTTGAAGAGTAAATTTAAAACTTTTCTCATGCAAAAACCACGTACTCTTGCGCCCGGCGTTCAGTACTTTAGAGACCCGGAATCAAAAAACCGAAGACTTACTAGACATCGCTTCTACGAAACATTCGAGGCCTGGGGATATCAGGAATTGGTGCTTCCCATCATCGACTATGCCCAATCGTTCTATCTCTCTTTGGGGGCCGGAGTGGAAGAGCGAATGTATTCCTTCGTGGATCGCGATGGCAGCCTGCTGGCGCTGCGTCCAGACATTACCACTCTCGTTGCCAAAGTGGTGGCCGCCGACGGAACGACGGAACTTCCGCTGCGAGTCTGGTATGACGGCCAGGTCTTCCGCTACGAGAATCCCAAAGCCGGACAGCAGCGAGAATTTTATCAAGTCGGGATTGAATTGATCGGGAGCCGGTCTGCAGCCGCCGAGATCGAAGTGCTGCTGGTTCTGCTCGAGGGTCTGGTCCGCAGCGGGCTGAAGTCGGCAATCATTCCGCTGGGACATGCTGAATTCTTCAATGGCATTGCAGAGAGTTTGAACCTCTCGGAGGAAGACGCAGCTGTGCTGAAGAACCTGGTCGACCATAAAGACTCATGGGGAATCGGCCAATTGATTTCCCGCCTTGATGTGCCGCAAGCGAAACAGGATTTCTTAAAGGCATTGCCGCGCCTTGCAGGGAGAAGAGAAGTGCTCGCTCGGGCTGAGCAGGTCGTGCAAAATCCGAGATCGCGGCGCGCCCTGGAACAGCTGGCACATACATTTGACGAACTTTCCAGCTTGGGTGTCGGCGAGCACTTCCTGATTGATCTGGCCGACGTTCGCAGCCTGGATTACTACACTGGACTCATCTTCAGGGTTTACAGCGAGAGTTTGGGATTTGAGATCGGTGGCGGCGGACGCTACGACTCCCTGATTGGAAAGTTCGGCCGGTCACTTCCGGCGGTTGGATTCTCCATTGGCCTGGAGAGACTGCTTGCGGCGCTGGAGCCTGAGGGACCATCGCCGTCCGAGTGGGTGAGCACGGTTGATTTCGGCACGGCGTTGCGCCAGCGAAAAGAAAACAAAAGGATTCGTATGGAGCTGCCGTTATGATCGTGATGGCGCTGCCCAAAGGCCGGATCCTGGATGCCAGCCTGGCATTCCTTCAGGGCTGTGGAATCAGCTTGCCGTCCCACATCGGAGTTACCCGCAAGTTGCAATTGGAATCTGAAAATGGCTGTTATCGCTTCATTCTCGTCAAACCGATTGATGTTCCTACTTATGTGGAATATGGCGCATCCGACGCCGGGATCTGCGGAACCGATGTGCTGCGCGAATCCGCGCCTGACGTGCACCAGCCGTTGGATCTCCAATTCGGGCGCTGCCGCATGGTTCTCGCGGGAACGCGGGAGCAGCAGATGCGGCCTTCTCCTCGCATCGCCACAAAGTACCCGCGAATCACCGAACAGTTTTTCCGGCAGCGAGGAAAGGCCGTGGAGGTCATACCGCTTTCAGGATCCGTGGAGCTGGCGCCGGCGCTGGGGCTGGCCGATTTGATCGTGGATTTGGTGGAGACCGGCAACACATTGCGGGAGAATGGATTGGTCGTAGTGGAAGAAATCATGCAGTGTACCGCCCGCCTCATCATCAACCGCGCCAGCTTCCACACCCGCCAGAAAGAAATCAGCGCCCTGCTGGACGCGATGGAAAGGCGGCTGTCGTGATTGGCATTCTGACTGGACCCGCGGCGGAAAGTTATTTGTCTAAGTTACGCGCCGGCAACGGAGCCAGCCGCAAGCTGGCGGAACGGACCGTGGAGAAAATTCTCCGCGACGTGCGCAAGCGTCGCGACCTGGCGGTCATGGACGCAACCGCGCGGTTTGACAGTTGCCACCTGCGGCGCGAGGATTTTCGCATCCAGGAAGACTATCTGAAGAAATTGGCGCGCAAGGCGGATTCGCAATGGTTGAAAACGTTGCGCAAAGCCATTGGCAACATTCGCGCCTTTCATGACCGCCAGTTGGAAAAGAGCTGGAAGACCGGAGTGCGTGACTCGTTCCAGGGTCAAATCATCCGCCCGCTAAATTCTGTGGGTGTGTATGTCCCGGGCGGCAAGGCGGCTTATCCATCGACGCTGTTGATGAACGTCATTCCCGCGCAGATTGCGGGAGTGAGCCGAATCGCAGTGATGTCGCCACCGGCTTCGTTCGAGAGCCATCCGGCTCTAGCCGCCGCTTGCGTGGAATTGAACGTAATGGAAGTTTATCGCGTGGGTGGAGCGCAGGCAATTGCGGCGCTTGCCTATGGAACCGAGACAATTCCGGCGGTAGACAAAATTGTGGGTCCAGGAAACATTTTTGTGGCGCTCGCCAAGCAGAAAGTCTACGGCCACGTGGATATTGATATGATCGCTGGCCCTACCGAAGTCCTGGTGATTGCCGATGAAACCGCGTCTCCTGTCTTTGTGGCCGCCGACATGCTGGCTCAGGCCGAGCACGATGAACAGGCGGTGGCGATCTGCGCCACTACTTCAGAGCAATTGGCCCGCGAAGTGCTGCGCCAGATTCAGCTCCAGACCCAGCATGTAACGCGGCGGCAGATCGCCCGTCGCGCTCTGGACGAAAAGGGCGCGGTGCTGCTGGCCGAATCCCGCGATCAGATAATAGCCTGGGCCAATCAACTGGCGTCCGAACATCTGGAGCTGATGGTCCGTGACGAAAAGGTTTACCTGGACGGAATCGTGAATGCAGGCGCCGTTTTTATCGGCAGTTTCACACCGGAACCGGTGGGCGATTATTGGGCTGGCCCGAACCATGTGTTGCCGACCAGTGGCACAGCGCGCTATTCATCGCCGCTTGGAGTGTATGACTTCATCAAGCGCACCAGTATCATCAAATATTCACGAAAGCAGTTGAAGGCGGCCGGGCCACATATCCAGAGACTGGCAATGGCGGAAGGCTTGCAGGCGCATGCCCGTGCCGTGGCAATTCGATTTGAAAGGAAGTAGGGCTTTGTCCGTGGTCAGTTGTCCGTGGTCTTCGCGGGCCTTAGCTGGTGAACGAACGATTTTGGCGGACGAACAATTGGCGGCTGCCTGCTTTGATTGCGCTTAGGCAGCTTGGTGTCCTTTGTGTCCTTAGTGGTTAAAAAGCTTTTCACCACCAAGGACACAAAGGTCACTAAGATTAGAAAGTTGCAACGGACAACTGACAACTGACAACTGACTACTGACAACTGACTACTGACTACTGACTACTGACTACTGACTACTGACAACGGACAAGACATGTCCCATGATCCACTAAACAAAATCAAGCCTGAGATACTCCGCATGAAGGCGTACGATCTGAAGCCAGTGGGGTGTCAGATCAAACTCAATCAGAACGAGAATCCCTTTGACATTCCGGCATTCATCAAGGAGCAAGTGGCCAGGGAGGCAAGCGAGCGCGCCTGGGGACGTTATCCGGATTTCAAAGCAGTGTCGCTTTGTCAAAAGCTTGCCAAACATACCGGCTGGATACCCGCCGGAGTGGCGGTAGGCAACGGTTCCAACGAGCTGCTGCAGACCATGCTCCATCTGGTGCTGGAGCGAAGCAAAAAGCTGCTCATTGTGACTCCTACCTTTGCGCTTTATCGGATCATGGGATTGAGCCATGGCGCGACTGTGCTGGAAGTTCCCTTTGAAGACTTCACTCGCTTTCCTCGTGAGCGATTGTTGGAAATGGCCCGGCGCGAAAACCCGGATGTGATGATCTTTTGCTCTCCCAATAATCCTACGGGAGCGCTTCTTGAAGACGAGCTGTTGCATGAATTGCTGGAGCTGAGCGATGGATTGATTGTGGTCGACCAGGCCTACCGGGAATTCAGTGAGCACACTGGGCTGGATCTTCTGTGCCGGTACCCGAATCTGGTCATCACGCGAACATTCTCCAAGGCAATGGCGGCGGCGGGACTGCGTCTGGGTTACATGCTGGCGCATCCCGAGGTGATCGGGCAGATCGACAAGGTGAAACTGCCGTATAATCTGAATTTTTTCTCGCTGGCCGCGGCCGAAGCTATTTTGGATAATCTCCACTACTTGCTGGAGCCCATTCAGGAACTGATTCTGGAGCGGCGCCGGCTATTCGAGCAAATGACAGAGATCAAAGAAGTGGAGGTATTTCCGTCTCATGCCAACTTCCTTTTATTTCGGGTGCGGGATGCGTCCCATGTTTTTTCGGAGCTTTGTCGCAGAGGTATTTTAGTGCGCAACGTATCCTTCACTCCTGGGCTGGAAAACTGCTTGCGCGTGAGCGTCGGCCTGCCGGAAGAGAATCTGCAATTTCTGCGCGCATTGAAAGAGAGTCTCCCATGATTGTCCGAACTGCAAGGATAGAGCGCAAGACTCAAGAAACCGATGTAATGGCTGAGGTGAATCTGGATGGAACCGGAAGGTGCGATGTCGCCACCGGCGTCGGCTTCCTCGACCACATGCTGAATTTGTTTGGAGCTCACGGTTCATTTGACGTGCATATTTCCTGCAAAGGAGACCTCCACATCGATGCTCATCACTCGGTGGAAGACACGGGAATTTGCCTGGGCCAGGCAGTGACGCAGGCGTTGGGCGAAAAAAGAGGGATCGCGCGTTACGGCTTCTTTTACTTGCCGATGGATGAGGCGCTGGCGCGAATCGCTATCGATTTGTCAGGACGCTCTCACTTTGTCTATCGTGTCCCGAGCCGCGACGGCCGCATGGGAGATCTGCCTTTTGAGCTAGTGGAAGAATTTTGGCGCTCATTTTGTGCGCATGGGAAGATGAACCTTCATATCGAGCTGCTTTACGGTTCTAATCT
>DASYPF010000172.1:0-16724 GCA_036006905.1 Acidobacteriota bacterium | reverse complement strand
TTCTCAATTCTTAATTCTCAATTCTTAATTCTCAATTCTCAATTCTCAATTCTCAATTCTTAATTCTTAATTCTTAATTCTTAATTTCCCTTCCTAGCCGGCAATCTGGTCAATCAATGTCTGATTGATGGTTATTTTATTTTCCGCCTTGCGCTTTTCAACGAGCGCTCCCACGTAGCTGGCAAAAAAAGTGTTCTTTTTCTGGTTTAAAAGCGACTGGCGCATGTTCTCTTTTTCCGTCTCAAACTTGGCCATGTCGACTGTTGATTTTTCCTTTAGCTTGAACACAACATACTTGGAACCCGCCAGGATCGGCTGCGACACTTCACCCGGATTCATCGAGAAAGCTTTGGATGAAATCTCCGGGCTCGACCCCAAAGCGGGATCGGGGGCGGCATCCTTTTTGAATGGCTTGGTGGTCGTCGCCGACAAATTGTATTTTTTGGCCCCTGCTTCCAGATTTCCGTCCTTGGCTGCTTTGGCAATATCGACCGCGCGCTGCTGCGCGGCGTCCTGCGCTTTGCCACGCTTGTAATCTGCTAGAACCTTGTCGCGGACCTTCAAGAAATCCGGTTGATGCGGCGGCTGGGTATCCATCAATCTGGGAATGAGCCACCCGCGCCACGCCTTGAATGGTTTTCCGATGTCGCCCTTCTTTTTGATCTGAAATATGTCCGCTGTGAATTCCACTGGCGTCCCCAGTGTTGGAATCGGTTCGGACTGCGCGAAAAAATCTGTCGCCATAACCACGCCACCGTACTGTTTGGCGACTGCATTGAAATCCTTCTTGTTTGCCGCCAGGTCGGCATAAGCTTTGTTGGCTTGATCGCTGGCGATCTTCTCGCCCATCTCTCGCCGCGCTTCAATTTCCAACAGCGTCCGCTTGGACTCGAAGGTCGGGAGCCTTTTGTCGGTCACTTTGATGATGTGGTAACCGTATTGTGACTTGATCAGGTCGCTGATCTTCCCGGCCGGCAGCGAGAAGGCCGCATTGGAAAACTCCGGGACCATGTCGCCCCGCTTAAAGTAACCAAGGTCGCCGCCTTTGCTCTTACTTCCGGGGTCCTGCGAATGTTTTTCAGCCAGTTTGGTGAAATCGGCGCCCTGCCGAGCCTCCGCTAATACTTTTTCGGCCTGCTTTCTTGCCTCAGTGTCCTTGGAAGGATCCTCCACCTTAAACAAAATGTGACTGGCGCGCACTTCCTCCTCTTCGGGATTCGCCTGGAAGCGGCGTTTTAACTCCTCGTCGGAGACTTTCTGCTGGGATGCCAACTGCCCCACGTCGAAAATGATCACTTCGATCTTGCGCTGCTCCCCCGCCCGGTAGCGGGTCTTACTTTGGTCAAAGTAAGCTTTCAGATCATTGTCTGAAGGCTGGAGAGTCTTTTCCACTTCGGCCGGATCGATCGCCACAAACTGAATGACCGCTTCCTGGTTGCGGTTAACGTACTCCTTCTTTACTTCCTCGGGAGAGACAGTGACCCCATCGGTCACGACACTCTGGAATTTTTCTCGAACGATGTCCTTGCGAACGTCCTCTTCAAACTCGGCTGGAGTGCGGTTGTTGGAGCGCAAGATTTGTTCGTAACGCGCCGAGCCGATGAAATTGCCGTTTTCCTGAAAAGAAGGAATCTTGTAAATCACTTCAGCGACTTCGTCGTTACTGGCGGAGATTCCCATCTTCGCCGCTTCCAGCAAAATCACCTGGCTGCTGACAAGCTGGTTGAGAACCTGCTTGTCGAGTCCTAGGGCCTTCAATAGATTGGAATTACGGGAATTCAGGTTATAGGCTTGGCGATATATTTCAGACAGCCGCTGGTAGTTCTGGCGGAATTCCTTTGCTGTTATCGGATTGCCTTCAACGCTGGCTACTTCCTCGTAGCCGAGCGGGCCGCGCGTCAAGCCTGGCCGGTCGACAAACAGAAGAACCATTCCGGCTCCCAAACCGATGATCACCAGCCAGAGAATCCAATTCAATTGCTTGCGCGCTCGACGCATCAAGTCAAGCATCTAGAGCTCCTCTAAGATCAGTCAGAAAAAGGATCATTATATTCGAACCGGGGAGCATTTTGAAAGCCAGGAGGCAGTTGCGAATGACGAATTACGAAGTGCGAATGTCGAATGCGGGGGGCGGAATGCGGATGTTTTCACGTTCGATAACTCATTGTTCGTCAATTGTCTCCGGATTGATCGTTGCATTCGACATTCGCACTTCGAAATTCGTCATTCGCTTACTGCCTACTGCCTTCGGCCGGAGGCCCTTTTAAAAGTGATAAATGTGATTCGCGTAGTTGAACAGTAAGAAGGTACCGTGCTAGCTTAAGTCTTTGTCCCCTTAGCGGCTATGAACTCTAGAAACCAAACACCCGGCGGCGGAGGACTCATCGAGTGGGTCAC
Organism: Acidobacteriota bacterium; assembly: GCA_036006905.1. GTDB lineage: Bacteria > Acidobacteriota > UBA6911 > JACQSX01 > JACQSX01 > DASXTB01. The sequence goes on along the minus strand of DASYPF010000172.1, from coordinate 14,327 downwards.
GATTTCTTACCAGACTTTAAAGTTCTGGGGACTCCTTGGGCTGCTTCTTTTACTTGGTCTGGGGGCCTTTTACGGCTTTCGCTACTTTACCCTAACGGTAGACGAGTCGCACACGAAAAGCTCGAAAATCTTGGAACCCCGGTCGGTTCGCCTCCTGGAAAGTGAAGGACAGGTCCAGGTCAAGCAACTCAATCAAAGCAACTGGGTTTCGGCGCAGCGGATCAGAATACTCAACGTGGGAGACATGATCAATACTGGGCCAAACTCCTGGTGCAAACTCATGTACTTTGACGGTACAAACGTCCAGATTCGCGAAAACACGTTGTATGTAGTAATGGAAAGCTCCCTCAATCCAGGGACCGATGCGCAAACGATAAGAGGAGAGATCACCAGTGGTGAAGTGCATATGGCCACTCCGGAGCGGCGACATAAGGATACTTCGGTAAAACTTTCCACTCAGGAAGCTGAAGCTGCGCTGGCAGGCAACACGGAAGCCGCCGCGCGCCGCAACAAAGAGGCCGGCCAATCCGATTTCTTCGTTTACCAGGGCGGTGCGAAGGTATTAAGCAAGAAGGATAATAAGACCACTACTCTGAGCCCGAATGAACAATTGAGCGTGTCGAAAGGCTCTGGCACCGCCAACGTTCAGCCCATTCCCGCTCCCCCTGAAATCATTCAGCCTCAGGAAGACGAGCCTCTGTTTGTGGACAAACTTCCGGCCCAAGTTGATCTTCGCTGGAAACCTGTCGACGGAATCCATCAATATCGCGTCCGCGTTTCCGATCAGCCGACCTTTTCCGCCGCGCGTTACAACCAAACAGTCAAGACCAACAGCTTTCGCTTGAACAACTTGGGACCGGGACCCTATTACTGGCAGCTTTATTCAATAAACGACCAGGGAGTAGAAAGCGCTGCCCGATCGTCTAAATTTTTCCTCTCGTCCAGCAAAATCAAGCGTTACGGCTCACCCATCCGCCTCGACGTCGAGAATGTCGTAATCATGGGCGAAATCTATGAGTTGATCGGAAAGACCGATCCAGGCGTGCGCCTTACGGTCAACGGCAAGGCTGCCGATGTACAACCTAACGGACGCTTCAAGATTTTTACCGACCCCATCGGCAATGCTAAAAGTCTTGAAATCGTGGCGCGCGACATAGCAGGCAATATCACTTCCAAAACTATCCTAACCAAATGATCCTGGTCCTGCTGCAAAATCCTGAAACCGCCAAGTCCTTGCCTCCGCTTCCTACAGGAACCCAGGTACGCTCCCGTTCCCAGGCCGAGTCGCTGACCGAGTTTCAGCGACGGAGGGTTCACACCGTACTATACGAATGGGACGAGAATACTCCGCCGGCGGCTTCTGTTTCGCAGCTTTTCTCCCACGCCCGTCTGGCGACTTTTGCCGCTCGCTTCCGCCGCAGCGATGTCGTCGACTCCCGCAAACGGGGTTTCGCGGAGCACTTTTTCTTGCCGTTGCCGGAGAACTTCTTCGAAGAATTGCAGCGCGAGGGCGCCGCTCCCGTTCCGCCGAGCTTGATTGCTCAGGAGTCCAGTCTGCTTCAGCTTCTGGAAAAACATCACGACTATGAAAGCGTGTGCCACTATGTCGCAGAAGCTCTTCAGGATCAGCTCTCATCTGTCCCCTGGTGTGTCAATGTCAAAGACCAGAATCAGTGGAAGACCTTATTCGCTTCTCCCACTTGGAACATCGACCCGGCTCGGCTTCACGCCCGTCTCCAGGGATTTGCAGGCGGAAATCCGTCGGCTCGAGAACAACACGCGGCGGTTTCCGACGAATTGTTGTGTATTCCGTTAATCAAAGATGGCACTTTTGCAGGAGTGGTGTGCTGCCAGGGTGAAGACGGTCCACACGCCAGCGCTGCCGCCGTGATCAATGACGTGGCCGTCTTCCTCGGATCAGCGTTTCACCACGTCGACATGCTGATCGAGAAGGAAAGGCTGACGTTTACCGACACGCTCACCTCACTTTATAACTACCGATACTTGAGACAGTTTCTTCTCAACGACATTCGACGCTGCTCGCGATACAACAAAACCGTCTCGATCCTCTTCATTGATATTGATTGGTTTAAGAGTGTGAACGATAATCATGGTCATCTGGCGGGAAGCGATACGCTGGTGGAAATCGGAAATCAGTTTTCCTCCATGGTACGCGAGTCGGACGTCGTAGTGCGTTACGGAGGAGATGAATTCGTCATCATCTTGCCGGAAACTAGTCCTGGTGGCGCGGAAACCATTGCCGAGCGCGTTCGAAAATCTGTCGAATCCCACACTTTCGGCATAGAGCAGGGACGCAATGTCCGGATTACCATCAGTATTGGCATAGCCGGATATCCTGATCACGGTTTTTCCGTCGACGAGTTGATCCGCAAAGCGGACGGCGCCATGTATGACGCCAAGAACTCAATGAAGAACACCGTGAGAGTGGCGAGTTAACGGGGTTATGCACAAACAATCATCACGGAGGCACAGGGCGGCAGAGCCGCAACCAAAAGAAAAGGCCGATCACGATCACCAGCACCTGCACGTCGGCACCCGCAGAGCCGCGACCGGAAGGGAGCGGCGCGCCGATGTGACACTTTGCGACTACACCAGCGCAGCATTGCTGCAGCAACGATACGGGACGTTCCGATTTTGCGAGTCTGATCGCGACGACTCAATCTGGCGCGCCGCTCCCTTCCGGTCGCGGCTCTGTGGGTGCCGCCAGCAAGCCCGCAGCCGCCGATCATGCGCCCCTCTTGGCGCGGCTCGCGTTACTCCTTTGGTTGTGGCTTTGCGGCTACTGTAAGCACGTGGACGTGGACAGTTTTGTCGTTTTTAAGGAATAAGATGAATTTCCGCTCTCTCTTCAGCACATTTTCCAGCGACCTGGCCATCGATCTGGGAACCGCCAATACTCTGGTTTACGCCAAAGGCAAAGGAATCGTAGTCAACGAGCCTTCCATTGTGGCCATCAACAAGCTGACCAACAAAGTCCTAGCGGTCGGCAAGGAGGCCAAAGAAATGCTGGGCCGCACGCCAGGCAATATTGTGGCCATCAAACCTATGAAGGATGGCGTGATCGCCGACTTTGACGTCACCGAAGAAATGCTCAAGTACTTCATCAAGAAAGCTCACAACCGCAATCATTTGATCTCACCGCGCATTGTCATTTGCATCCCTTCGGAGATCACCCAGGTTGAAAAACGCGCTGTCCGGGAATCAGCTTTGCGGGCCAAGGCCAGCGAAGTGTATCTGGTGGAAGAAGCAATGGCAGCGGCCATTGGAGCGGGCCTGCCCATCACCGAGCCATCGGGAAACATGATCGTCGATATCGGCGGAGGCACGACCGATATCGCGGTAATTTCCCTCTCGGGAATCGTCTACAGCCGCTCGGTGCGCGTGGCCGGTAATGAGATGGACGAAGCGATCGTGCAGTATATCAAACGAAAGCACAATCTTCTGATCGGCGAGCGCTCTGCAGAGCAAGTCAAGATTGCCCTCGGATCCGCTTCTCCGCTCGATCAGGAACTCACCATGGAGATCAAAGGCCGCAATCTGATCGAAGGCATCCCCAAGACCATCACGATTACCGATGAGGAAGTTCGCGAGGCACTGGCTGATTCCATCAGCACCATAGTCAACGCCGTGCGCGTGGCGCTGGAGCGAACTCCTCCCGAGCTGTCGGCCGACATCGTCGACAAGGGAATCGTGCTTACCGGAGGCGGCGCGCTGCTGAAGAACCTGGACAAGAGATTGATGGAGGAAACCGGGCTGCCGGTTTTTCTGGCGGAAGATCCACTTTCTTCGGTCGTGCTGGGAACCGGCAAGATGCTCAGCGACATGGCGCTGCTGAAACGACTCAGCCTGGAATGATTCGCGCTCTCCAAAAACGTCCTGTCCTCAACTTTGTATCCCTTCTGGTTCTCAATATAATTCTGCTGTCCCTCCAGGTGCGCAAGCCTTCCGGACAGATTCTTTTAAAGAGCTGGACCTTAAATCTGCTTTCTCCGGCTCTTTCGGGCGCATCGTATGTTTTAGGACACGGCTTTCATCTGTGGGACAATTACGTGAATCTTGTGGGCACGCACAGGCAGAACGTGCGCTTGCAGCAGGAGAATTACCGTCTTCGTCTGGAACTGCAGCGGCTGCAGGAGCTGGATAGATTTCATGCCCAAACGGAAGACTACCAGAAATTCCAGTCACAGTTTGATTACACTACTCGCACCGGCCGCGTAATAGCCAGGAGTGCTCCATTCTGGAGATACGCGCTTTTTTTAAATATCGGCAGTAGTGACGGCGTACGCGTAAATAACGCGGTGATTACCCCCGGCGGAGTGGTCGGCCGAGTGTTAAATGTGACGGCAAACACCTCGGAAGTTGAGTTAATCACCAATAATAACGCAGGAGTTGGGGTCCAGGTAGGCGATGGACGGGTCCAGGGAGTCGCTCAGGGGAGCGGCAGCGACACAATCAGGATCAACTACATTTCCAACCAGTCGCAAGTTCGTCTCGGAGATCTAGTATTGACTTCGGGAACGGATCGTATTTATCCACCGGGCCTTCCAGTCGGCCGCGTGACGGTCTCCCATAACAGCTCGCAAATCTTTAAAGAGATACTGATGAAACCTGCCGTAGACCTGTCCAACTTGCAGGAAATACTGGTGCTGACCGGGCATCAGCCGGCAGTAGGCAGGAGGCAGTGAGCAGAAGGCAGGAGGCAGACGGCAGGAGGCAGGAAGCAGGTGGCAGGAGACAGCTGCGAATGACGAATTACGAAGTGCGAATGTCGAATACAACTATCAATCCGGTGACAATTGACGAATAACGAGTTATGGAATGTGAAAACATCCGCATTCTGCACGCCGCATTCGACATTCGCACTTCGTAATTCGTCATTCGCGACTGCCTACTGTCAAAGCGAGCACGGCGCCGTGAACTTTCTAAAGCATGTAGCGGTGATTGCAATGATTTCTCTTATAGAAGTTTTGTTCTCCCTCTATCTGCCATTCTTGCTCTACGTCGATTTGTTTTTGCTCTACTCGGTTTACACCGGTTTGACATCGTCGCAACTGGCCGCGGCTTATGGTGGGTTCGCTGCCGGCATGATCCAGGACGTCATCAATAGCTTCCCTGTCGGCATCAACGGCTTCTCAAAAACCGTACTGGGGTTTGTCGTGGCTACCTTCAGTCGTTACGTGGTATTGGATTCGAATTGGCTGCGCCTGGTAGTGGTGGTCTGCGCATCTATTTTGAATTCAGCAATTTTAGGCGGATTGTTGTATATTCTAGACCAAGCGATACCGGTCCACTTTTTTCAGACCTCGCTGATCCAGGCAACTTGTACTTCGGCTGCAGCCTTGGTTTTATTTCAATTGGCAGACCGGCTTCGACGCGGGACAGCTAAACAATTGGCCAGACCTTATGCCGATTAATCAGGACAACCGTCAACTGCAGAATCGCGTGACTGTGCTGAAAGTAACGATGTGCCTGATATTCGCGCTGTTTTGCATTCAGCTTTGGCGTCTCACTGTCCTCCAGAACAACTACTACGCCGGACTGGCCGAGAAAAACCGGATGCGCATCATTCCCTTAGTTGCCCCTCGCGGGGTGATTTTTGACCGGGAAGGAAGACCGCTGGTGGAGAATGTCAAATCGGTCAATCTGGTCATCTACCGCGATGAAATCAGTGGTCCTGCCGATCTGGAAAGGACAAGGACTTTCCTGCAAGAAGGCGAGATTGTTACTCCAGAGCAGTTCGACGCCCGCCTGCAACAATTCCGCCGTTATCCGCGCTTTCATCCCATTGTTATAAAGGAAAACATTGGCCTGGAAGATATCGCCTACATCCAGAGCCACCAGGCGGAGCACCCTGAACTGAAAACCTTCGAGGAGCCGAAACGACTTTACCGCTATGAATCTCTGGCTGCGCACGCGCTTGGCTATGTGGGTGAAGTCTCTGAAGCGCAACTCAAGGCTGCTGAATATCAGTCTTCCAAACCGGGAGACATTGTTGGCAAATTTGGGCTGGAACGCTCCTACAATCGAACCCTCACCGGCATTGACGGTCAGAAGAAGGTGCTGGTCAATAGCGTCGGCAAGGAAAAAGGAAGCTTGGAGGAAACACCGTGGACCATCGGGCAGGAGCTGAACCTGACACTCGACCTGGACCTCCAGATGGTGGCCGAAGGGCAGATGGAGGACAAGGTGGGTGCGCTCGTGGCTATGGATCCGCGTAATGGCGAAGTGCTGGCCCTGGTAAGCAAACCGGATTTCGATCCCAATCGCTTCGCCGTCAGAATCAGCGCCGATGAATGGAAGGAGCTGATTGAAAACCCTGATAATCCCATGCAGAATCGGGTGATCCAGAGCAGTTTTTCTCCTGGCTCCGTATTTAAGGTCATCATGACGCTCGCCGGCCTGGAGAAAGGTTTGGCAACGCCGCAAACTTCAGTCACCTGCGGAGGCGGCGCCACTCTGTACGGCCACTATTTTCGCTGCCACGAAGGAGGGCATGGCTTTGTCGACCTGCACAAGGCCATTGTGCAGTCATGCAACGTATTCTTCTATCGGCTGGGAATGAACATGGGGATCGACACGATCAGCGACTACGCGCATAAGGCCGGGCTGGGGGCGCCCACGGGCATCGACCTTCCCAATGAGATCTCCGGGTTGATGCCGTCGGCCGAATGGAAGCAACGCGTCTATGGACAGAAGTGGTACGCGGGCGAAACAATTTCCGTAGCCATAGGCCAGGGCGCTGTAAGCATCACGCCGATTCAGATGGTTCGCGCGATCGGTGGCATCGCCCTGGGCGGACACTTTGCAGCACCGCACCTGGTCCGGATTCCCCATCCGGACAACAATACGCGCTTCAAGCCGGTCGAATACCCTTGGACCAACGAACATGTCCAGTTCCTGCGTGACAGCATGTGGGGTGTGGTCAACGCGGGCGGAACAGGGCACGCCGCAGCCGTTACGGGCTTCGATGTGTGCGGCAAAACGGGCACAGCACAAACCATCAGCGCCGCCAGCCTCCAGAAAATCTCAGGCGCGCAGCGCGCCAACTTCGACAACAACGCTTGGTTTGTTGGTTTTGCCCCTAAGAACAATCCGCAGATCGTTGTGGCAACGCTGGTGCAGCGGGGAGGCTATGGCGGTCAAGCCGCCGCCCCCATAGCGGGCGCTGTGTTACAAGCGTACTACGACAAATTGCAGAGACCTAAGAGAGACAACCAGCCTAACCTGATCACCGCGGCGATGAAGTGATTCCAATTGTGAATTGCGGATTTCATAGAACGGATTGCGGATTGCGGACCATCCAATTGCGGATTGCGGATTTCGGATTGCGGATTTCATAAGAATTGCGGATTGCGGATTGGAAGAAAAGCTGCATTGAGAAATTGAGGGTAATTAAGCCCATTAAATGAAGAAGTGTGTGGAATGCCATTACGAAACCTAAGAGTCGGAAATCCGCAATCCGCAATTCTTATGAAATCCGCAATCCGAAATCCGCAATCCGCAATTCTATGAAATCCGCAATCCGAAATCCGAAATCCGCAATTGTAGAAATTCGCAATTAAATGATTAATCGCCGCTTTTTCTCCGAGTTTGACTGGACGACTTTTTTTATTGCCGTGGCCCTGTCGGTGATTGGGATCGTCTTTATTTACAGCGCCACGCGAGATTCAGCGCATACGTTTTATCTATGGCGGCAAGTTATCTGGCTGGTCGGCGGCGTGATTGTGTTCCTGATGGTATTGCTGGTCGACTACCACACGCTCACCGATTACTCGCACTTCCTATACGGTTTTGCCCTTTTGTTCCTGCTCGCGGTCCTGGTATTCGGAAAAGAGGTGCACGGCAACAGGAACTGGCTTTACCTTGGATCCATTTCGCTGCAACCCTCCGAATTCGTAAAAATCGTAACCATCATCGCGCTGGCCAGTTTCTTCTCGCGCAGCAATAAGGAGCAACTCTCTCTGCCAGAGATTGCGCTGGCGGCGCTGATCACTTTTATCCCCACGGTGCTGGTTCTGCTGGAGGGCGATCTGGGCTCGGCAATGACATTTGCGCCTGTATTTGCCGCAATCGCCGTGGTGTGCGGACTGAAAAAGAAATTAGTGATCATCGCTATCATATCGGTACTTTGTCTCGCTCCTGTTGGCTGGATCTCTTTGAAGGATTACCAGCGCCAGCGCATTAAAGTCACATTCAATTCGGAACTGGACCCCAAAGGGATCGGCTATCAGGCGCAGCAATCCAAGATCGCCATCGGTTCGGGCGGGTTCCTGGGAAAGGGACTGTTTCGAGGGACCCAAAGCCAGCTTGGATTTCTGCCGGCGCGCCATACCGACTTTATTTTTTCCGTGCTGGTGGAAGAAACCGGATTGTTGGGCGGGCTGACGGTGCTGGGTCTTTATTTTTGGCTGCTCTGGCGCGTGATGAATTTTACGCGTACGGCGCGCGACCGCGTGGGTATGCTGCTCGTTGTGGGAGTAGCTTCGCTGCTTACTTTCCACGTGCTTATCAACGTCGGAATGGTCGTCGGCCTGATGCCCATTGCCGGCATCCCGCTTCCCTTCCTCAGCTTTGGCGGCTCCTCAATGATGGCGACGTTTCTTGGGATGGGACTGATTATGAATGTCCAGGTACGCCGCTTCTTCTATTGATTGCGGATTGTCACGATTGCGGATTGCGGATTTCGGATTGCGGATTTCATAGAATTGCGGATTTCGGATTGCGGATTTGGGATTGAGGATTTTGAACTCTATTTTCGAGATTGCGAATTTCCGACTCTTAGGTTTCTTAACACGCATTCAACACAATTTTCCATTCAATGGGCCTAAATTAAGCACAATTTATCAATGCAGTTTCTCTTCCAATCCACAATCCAAAATCCGCAATCCGCAATTGGAAGGTCCGAAATCCGCAATCCGCAATCCGCAATTGCCTTACTCCACCCAATCAGCCAAAAACACGTTGGTCTCGCCGCGCTGCTTTCCGTTCCGATTGGAAGCAAATACCAATTGCTTTCCGTCAGGACTGAACATGGGAAATCCGTCAAAAGTCTCGTTGAAGGTGATTTGCTCCATCCCGGTTCCGTCGATGTTGATCAGATACAGGTCGAAGTTGCGGCCGGATGGATCATTGGTGTTGCTGGCGAAAATAATCTTCTTCCCCGACGGATGGAAGAAGGGCGCAAAGCTGGCAGCGCCGATGTTGGTGACCCGTCTCTTGTTCGATCCATCCGCATCCATCAGGTAAATCTCCAGACGGCGAGGTTCCACCAGCCGTTCTTTCAGCAATAACCGATAACGCACCAATTCATCCGAGTTTGGCCGAGAGCTGCGATACACAATCTTCTTGCTATCAGGTGAATAAAATGCGCCACCGTCGTAACCGGGCTCATAAGTCAACCGGCGCACATTACTGCCGTCCAGATCCATCGAATACAGCTCCAGATCTCCGTCCCGAACCGACGTAAACACGATACGCTTGCCATTGGGACTCACCGTCGCTTCTGCATCATACCCTTCGGTGCGTGTCAACTGCCTGACAATGTGTCCGTCTAAGTCGGCTTCAAAGATGTCATAGTCTTTGTAAATGGCCCAGACGTATCCGCGTTCATAACTAGGGCGTGGCGGGCATTGCTCAGATCCGACATGTGTAGACGAGTAAATGACATGCTTCCCATCCGGTAAAAAGTATCCGCAGGTGGTTCGTCCCTTGCCGGTGCTGAGCAGTTTCACTCCTCCAGTTTTCAGATCATGCATGAAAATCTGGTCGCACTGATAAGGAGGGCGCGTCGATTGGTAGATCAGCCGCCTTCCCGCAAAATCGAAATAAGCCTCGGCGTTTTCGCCGCCTCTGGTAAGCTGGAGGATATTTTTTAGGTGCTTTTCCCTGGTCGACAAGTCGGAAGGGTTGGTCGAAGCGGCCGATACGATCCAGGCGAGTGGCAGTAATGATGCGAGAGCTAAGAGACTTTTCGTCACACTTGGACGTTTCCTCATTTATTCTGTGGCCTCTGCTAAGTTCGCGGCTCAAACGCCTGCAAAGCATGCGTTGCCCGCACTAGCGTGCGGGGCTGCGGGGCTCTGCCGGGGGTCGCTCACCGATATGTCAGAGCCCGGAGCGTAAGCGACGGGTCCTGCCCACGTGACAATCTGCGGGACCCGTCGCTTACGCTCCGGGCTCTGACGTGGGTGGCGCCTGCGGCCCCCAAGAATGATACTCTATCGGCAAATGAAAAGAATATTTCTCGCACTACTGCTTTTCCTTCAACTTGGGCCGGCATCGAGTCCCAGATTCTCCCCGGACCAGTACATGGCGCATATCCGATATCTTGCGTCCGATGAACTGAAAGGTCGAGGCAACAATCAACCCGAATTGGAAAAGGCCGCTGTCTACATCGAGAAAGCGCTTCGCCGTGCCGGGTTGAAGTCGTTTCCATCCGTAAACGGCTACCGGCAATTCTTTGAGATCACGGCTGAAACCAAGGTTGGTCAGGAGAGCCGGTTGCAGATTGGTAATGTGACGTATCGGCTCGAGAAAGATTTTTCCCTTCTGGCCTTTTCTGATCAGACCTCCGGCCAGGGCGAGGCGATCCTTTGCGGCTATGGAATCACTTCGGCTGATGCCGGGTACGATGATTATGCCGGCAAGGAAGTGCGAGGAAAGGTGGTGGTGGTTCTGGACGGTTATCCCCGCCTGCCGGAAAAGCAGGATCGAGTGGCGCTTCTTTCCGACACCATGTCGAAGATTGTCCACGCCAAAAACCAGGGCGCCGCGGCGTTGGCGATTGTCCGAGAACCGCAAACTATTCCTTCTCGCGCAGCCGAGCGAATGGGGATTACGGCTTTTGCGGTTACACACCAATTTGCGTCGGCGCTGTTCGGCGTACCGGTGGATCAGTGGACCAATCCACACGCCTCCCTGAAGCCGGCCGAGCTGAACTGGCGCCTCAAAATTGAAGAGAGGCGAAAGAAAGTCGCCAATGTTATCGGTTATATCGCGCCCAACGCACCTGCGGCTATTTCGCACCCAACACTCGACATTCCGCATTCGCGATTCCCCATTCCTCTTTCCCCATTCCCCATTCCGGACAATCCGCAATCCGCATTCCGCAATCCGCAATCAAGAGATCCACAATCCACAATCCGCAATCCGCAATTCCCAGAAGAGTGGATTGTTGTCGGCGCCCATTACGATCACCTTGGCCTGGGAGAAAAGTTTGCCTTAGATCCAAAAGCTGTCGGCCAACCCCACAATGGCGCCGATGACAACGCCAGCGGCACGGCCGGCATTCTGTGTTTGGCACAAGCGATCGCGGCGCGGCCGGCGCCTCTTCGGCGGGGTGTCATCTTTGTAACCTTTGCTGGAGAAGAACTAGGGCTGCTCGGCTCGAATTATTTTGTGAAACATCTTCCGAAGGAAGCAAAGCGGGTCACGGCGATGATTAACATGGATATGGTCGGCCGCGCTCAGGGAAAAATCTACTTGGGCGGTGTGGGAACGGCCAGTGAGTTTCGCGATCTGCTAAAGGATCTCCACACTCCGCTTCAGATTGAAGTGTCACAAAGCGGGCTGGGTGGAAGCGATCACATGTCTTTCACGTCTCAGGGCATTCCATCGCTGTTCTTCTTTTCCGGGCTTCACAGCGATTACCACAAAGCCACCGATGACTGGCAGAAAATCAATGCATCGGCGGCGATGGAAGTGCTGGATTTGGTCGATCAGGTCATCGAAAAGCTGGCCAGCTCGACCCAACCGCTGCATTTCACGTCGGTGGCCGAGCCCAAAGTCGCCGGCGGAGGGTCCGGATACGGTGCGTACTTCGGATCGGTTCCAGATTTTGCACAGGACGTCAAAGGCGTGAGGTTTGCCGACGTCCGAGAAGGCAGTCCCGCCCAGAAGGCCGGCCTTAAAGCAGGCGATGTGCTGATCAAATTCGACAGCAAGCCGATCGAAAATCTGTATGACTTCACCTTCGCGCTACGCAGCCACATGCCTGGAGATGTGGTCGAAGTTGAGGTGGTTCGCGGTGATCGGACTTTGAAGGCGAAGGTGACGCTGGAAAAGAGGCAGTAGCGAAATGCGAATGCCGAATGGAGGTAGTGTGTAACGAAAGGTTTGACGCAAAGGCGCAAAGGCGCCAAGACGCAAAGGGGTGAGAGCGGGTATGGGCTCATCCATTGAGGGACGATTTCGCATGCCTGATCCTGCGGAGCCCATACCCGCCCTCACCCCTTTGCGTCTTTGCGCCTTTGCGCCAAACCTTTCGTTACACACTGGCGAAATTTCGGATTTCTCTTTCCACAATCAGCGCGGTGGGCTATTATTTTTCGTCCGATTTTGGACTGAATTGACTCTCACAAGAGTTTTCTTCTGAAGATAATCTCCGCATATCAAAGGAGTGCTCGTAGTGTTACGCTATTTCTTGATCGTCGTCCTCGCACTGTCTCTTAGCATCACAAACGGTCTTTCACAAAAAAAGAAGGCTCCTGAAAAGGCAAAAAAACCTCCCGTCGCTGCCGTAAAGGCCCCTCCTCCTCCGCCAAAACTCAAGTCCCCGGCAGAAAAGGTCGCAGATATTCTGCAGGATTTTGTGACGCAAACGGACCTGAGGACGCGGGGAAAAAAACCCCCCGAAAAAGTGGTGCGTCTGAGCGAAAGTGACGTGAACGCTTACGTCGACCAGGCGATCAAGGTGAAGTCCAGGTATGGCGTAAAATCCGTGTACATCAAGCTGCTCGGAACCAATTATCTGGCCGCCACTACCACCATCGATTTCGACAAGGCGAAAGTCGAGGATCAGAGTTTCGCGGTGCGCATGGTGCGAGCGTTGCTCTCAGGCGAAAGACAGATCTATGTCGAAGGCACCGTTACTACTAAGGATGGGAAAGGCCAGTTCGCTCTGCAGAAGGCATACTTTGGAAGCGTAAGGCTTCCCGTTTACTTTATCGATAAGGTGATCAACTATCTGGGGCGACGACAGAAACCTCCAATCGACACCTCCAAACCGGCGCCCCTCCCGTATGGTTTGAAAAGCATGGACATCACCACCGGCTCGATCGTCTTGCGCGGCTAGCGCCGAGCTAGCGATGAATCCGCAACCCGAAATCCTCAATCAAATCACGGTAGTCGTACTCAATTGGAACGGCCTGGCCCACCTGCCTTGCTGCCTCTCCTCGCTGCGGCGCCAAAAATTTCAGCGCTTCAAAACGATGCTGGTCGACAACGGATCGACCGACAGATCTGTCGACTTTGTCCGCCGCGAATTCCCTGAGGTCTACCCGCTCGCTCTGGACGTAAACCTGGGCTTTGCGGCCGCCAACAATCGCGCCATCGAGCAATGCGACACGCCGTGGATTGCTCTGCTGAACAACGATACCGAAGCCGACCCCAGCTGGCTGGAGGCGCTGATGGAAGCTGCCGCGCAGCACACGGAGACCTCCTTTTTCGCAAGCCAGATCCGTCTTTTCGACCAGCGGGACCGGCTTGACAGCGCCGGAGACGGGCTGCCAATTGCCGGCGCGGCTTTTAAAATCGGGCACCACCAGCCCGCCACCTGCTACGGCGAGGTGAAGCCCGCCTTTGGAGCCAGCGCCGCTGCCGCACTTTACCGAACCTCTATGCTTCGCGATCTCGGCGGGTTCGATGAAGATTTTTTTTACATTTATGAAGACGCCGATCTGAATCTTCGCGCGCAATTGGCCGGTTATCGGTGCATGTACGTCCCCAAGGCCGTCGTCTATCACAAAGTCAACACAACGCTGCGGCAAGCTCCAAAGCAAGCAGTCTTCTACGGTCAACGTAACAGCGAATGGCTGTTGTGGAAGAATATGCCCTCTTCTCTTCTGTGGAAGTACTTGCCGTTGCGCGTTCTCTATTTTTTTTTGTCGTTCTTTTATTTCGCGATGAAAGGACACGCAGCCACTTTCTTGCGCGCGAAGTGGGCCGCGTGGAAAGGAAGGCAGAAGATTCTGGAAAAAAGGAGAAATGTGCAACGCCAAACGAAGGTCAGCGTCGCCTATCTGGAATCGCTGCTGGAGCGCCGGTGGTTGCGGACGCGCTTGGCGGGTAAAATTTAGGACAGCAAGCCGACTGAGCCGCGCGCGTAAGCAAGCGGACCCTCCATGTATCCCCGACTGAGCCGCGCGCCTAAGCAGGCGGACCCTCCATGTATCCCCGACTGAGCCGCGCGCGTAAGCAAGCGGACCCTCCATGTATCCCCGACTGAGCCGCGCGCGTAAGCAAGCGGACTCTCGATGGTGCACTTCGTGGTCACTGTAGAGCGGTACGATACATCGAGAGTCCGCTTG
>DASYPF010000171.1:0-7128 GCA_036006905.1 Acidobacteriota bacterium | reverse complement strand
GGAAACTCACCTGATCGACGAAGCTAACTCTCCGCCTTTCAGTTCGGGCCAAAAGGAGCACCGCCTTTCGATGAACATCAGAGTCCACCCATTCAATTTCAAAGGCGTCCGAGTCCTCAGCCAGCCTTAGCGCGGCAGCCTTTCCGAGTCGCTGCTGGATCAACGCCATCGATTCGACCAATACGTAATTCTGCGTCAGTATTTCTTCACCCGCATCGAGGGCAGCTTGGAACATCTGTTTGGCAATTGCATGATTCGGGTCCGCCTGATCGGCGAGTGCATAAATGGCGGATGTATCCAGAAATATCATCGCTTGCGGCTTCTCTCCCAGGCTTCCAGCAGCGCCTCATCATGATGGTCAGAGACGGGCGCCAGCTCGCCCTGGCGAGACCGGCCGATGGCAACGAAGGAAAATTGCTTCAAGGTACGTCGTCGTTTCTTGGAAGGGCGCAATGTTTTGGCCAACACCTCGCGAATCAAAGACGACATGGAGCGGTCTGTCTTGTACGCCTGGCGTCGAAGCGCCGCGTACGTCTCTTCATCCAGTTGAATCTGAGTTCGTTTCATCTTGCCATTATGACGCAATGACAACATGATGTCAAACGCCCTGCCGATTGCCAATTGCCGATCATCTCAAGTTTTAGTTTTATGATATATAAAGCCCATCAGTTTGCCGAAAATGTCGTTGGCGTGGCCATGGGGAGGTCAGACCATGCCTGTAAATTGTTGTAGGTTTTTCTGTCATCGCTTTCCTGGCTCATGGTGGAAACCGGGCCAAGCCTCTGCGTTTGCCTAAACGGGCATCCGCCGCGGAATTTTATTTCGAAGGAAAGGATCCAATGTCAAACAGAGAATCTCGACCTGATCGACTCCAGACTCGCCGCGGATTTTTGAAAAATACCGCTGGCGCCATTGCAGGCGGTACGCTGCTGTCCAGCTCGCAGTTCACATTAGGTGACCCTCCTACTGTCGGAATAATTGTCGATCCAGAAGATTTGCGGCTGCACAGCGAACCCGCCGCTTGGGCCATCAGCCGGTTGCTGGATGCATTGAAGACAAAAGGAATGGCATCTCGTCTATCGAGAAGCTTCGCTGAGGAATCAACCAGCCAATATCAAATTGCAATCGCGAGTTCGCGTTCCGCTCTGGCCCGCCGTTTTCTCGACTCGGCGCGGCTGAGCATTCCGGAAGTGCCCGAAGCGTTGGGAATCATCCCTAACGGATCGGGCAGGAGTCTTTTGATTGCGGGCTCGGATACTCGCGGTCTCGTTTACGCGTTGCTGGAAACAGCCGATCGCATCGTGTACTCTCTCGATCCGGCCAGGGCGATTTGGGCGGGAGCGGCCGCCGTGCAGCGTCCGGCGACTCCGATTCGCAGCATCACGCGGTTGTTTACCAGCGAACCGGAAGACAAGCCGTGGTTCTACCACAAGCAGTTCTGGGAAAAGTACCTGAGCATGCTTGCGGCCGAGCGCTACAACAGGTTCAGTCTCGCGTTCGGCCTCGGGTACAACGCTCCCCGCAATGTGCCCGACAGCTATTTTTATTTTGCATACCCGTTTCTGCTCTCTGTGCCAGGTTATAAGGTACGGGCACGCGGGCTCTCCGATGAAGAACGCGATCGTAATTTCTTCATGCTGCGATGGATCGCTCAGCAGACAAAGGCGCGCGGGCTGCATTTTCAGCTTGCGCTGTGGACGCACGCCTACAATTTCATCGACAGTCCCAACGTCAACTACACTATCGAAGGACTCTCACCGGAAAATCATGCCGCTTATTGCCGCACCGCGCTGCAGCAGTTACTCAAACAAATACCTGAAATCGATGGCGTCACATTCCGCGCGCATTCGGAGAGCGGTGTTCCCGAAAAGTCCTATGATTTCTGGCGCGCAATCTTCGACGGGGTGAAGAGCAGCGGACGGCGCGTTGAAATCGATATCCACTCAAAAGGCATCGAGCACAAGTTGCTGGACATGGCCCTTGAAACCGGCCTTCCGGTGAATGTTTCCCCGAAGTTTTCCGCAGAACACATGGGACTTCCTTACCATCAGGCTTCAATTCGGGAACTGGAGCGGAGCGCCCCGACTAATCCCAACGCTTCGGTGGAGGCGCAGCGCAGATTCACCCGATATGGCTATGCCGATTATCTGCACGAGGACCGGCGCTACGGTGTGCTCTGGCGGATGTGGCCAGGCACGCAGCGGCTGCTGTTGTGGGGCGATCCCGCCATGGCCGCGGCTTACAGCCGGGCGAGCACATTTGCCGGAAGTTCAGGGATGGAACTGTGCGAGCCGCTCTCATTCAAAGGACGGATGGGGTCGGGCTCGCCCGGCGGCCGCGAACAGTACGCCGATCCTTCATTGAGACCCGCCGCCGGCGATTGGCAGAAATACCTTTATAGTTACCGGGTGTGGGGAAGGCTGCTCTACGACCCCGAGACCCATCCTGAAGTGTGGCGACGCCCATTGAAAAATGAGATCGGCGCAGCAGCCCCACATTACGAAGAGGCGCTAGCTCAGGCGAGCCGCATTCTGCCGCTGGTCACGACAGCTCACCACCCGTCCGCTTCCAACAACAGCTACTGGCCTGAAATTTATACCGATATGCCCATTGTTTCCGAGAAGAGAAACTCCTACGGTGACACACCGAGCCCGAAGCGATTCGCCAACTGCGGCTCGCTCGACCCGGTGCTCTTCTCATCGGCCGCTGAATTCGCCGGCGAGGTCGTGAGCAATCGCCGAACCGGCAAATATTCGCCGCTCGATGTTGCGCAGTGGCTTGAAGGTTTTGCCGAAGCGGCCGAGAATCATTTAAAGCAAGCCGAGTCGAAAGGGCCGCGTCCGAGTGCAGAGTTTCGACGCTGGGCCGTTGACATTCGAGCCCAGTCTGCCCTGGGCCGTTTCTTCGCGGAAAAACTCAGAGCTGCGGTCGAGTTTGCGCTTTATGAAAGCCGCAAGGATCGACCGGCGCTGGATCGCGCCGTCCAGCACTACCGCGCAGCGCGCGCCGCGTGGAAAACCCTGATCGATTTCACGCAAGATGCTTACGTGAGGGATTTAACTTTCGGCCGCGAGCGGCGATTGCGCGGCCACTGGGCGGATCGGCTGGCTGCAGTTGATGCGGATCTGGCGGATATGGAGAAGCTGTCGCGCGAAGACGTAAATCCTGCCTCGTCCGGCGCGGCAGAAGGCAGTAATTCGCCAGCAGGCGATCCTCAGGCCGCGAATTCCACAAAAGCACACGGCCCTGCGCCTGTAATTCCGAATGTAAGTTATCGCGCACAGGTGCGGCATAATCCTGTTCAGAGTTTTCAACGCGGCGCCGCGGTTCCGATTGAACTCAATGCCGGAGAACTCAATCTTTCCGGCGCGTGGCTGTATTACCGCCACGCAAACCAGGCTGAAACTTATCGAGTAACCGAGATGACGTGGCGATTTTGACGAACTAGTCAGGGAGGGAGAAATGGGGCACAAGTTATTCCACCTTCTGACACTTTTTTTGCTAGCCGGCGCAGTGCAGGCGCAACAATTCACAGGGACCATCAATGGGACAATACGCGACGCCGCCGGCGCGGTAATTCCCGGTGCGGAAGTTTCCATTACCAACGAAAACACCAACGAAACCCGAACTCTAGTTACCCGAGACGACGGCGCCTACACAGCGCCCCTGTTGAAGCCAGGCACTTATAGAGTGGCAGCCCGGTTATTGGGCTTTAAGACTGCGACCATTGAAGCCGTCAAGCTGGACGTCCAACAAGTTCGAACCGTGGATCTCACACTGGAAGTGGGCGAAATAGCGCAGACGGTCAGCGTTGTGGCTACAACCGCCGCGCTGGAAACCACAAGCTCAACGGTCAACCAGACGATCGAAAACAAGAGATTGGTAGATCTCCCGCTCAACGGCCGCAATCCATTTTCACTGGCGACACTGGTGCCGGGCGTGATTCCCGGACCCGGTTCATCGCCCTGGATCAGCGGAGGCCGCAATGCAACGAGCGAAGTGACCATCGACGGTGTATCCGACGTCGCGCCTGAAAACAACGTCTCCATCCTCGACTTGATCTACACTCCTTCGGTAGATGCCGTGCAGGAGTTCAGTGTTCAAACCAATGTAGTCAGCGCCGAGTTCGGGCGCCTTGGCGGCGGCGTCATTAATGTAATCACCAGAAGCGGCACCAACACTTTCCATGGCAGTCTCTTTGAATTCCTTCGCAACAGCGCGCTGGATGCTAACAACTTTTTTGCCAATCGAGCTAAGATTCCATTGGCCAGTTTTAAGAGAAACCAGTTTGGCGGAACTGTTGGAGGACCGGTTCTTCTTCCCGGCCTTTACAACGGCCGCGACCGGACATTCTTTTTCTTTGATATTGAACGTACGCTTACCCGTTCGGCTAGTGTCTCGACATTCACCGTTCCGCTGCCGGAATGGAGGCGCGGTGATTTTTCCAATCTGAAGAACGCGCGCGGCGAGCCGATCATTGTTTACGACCCGCTCACGACAAAAGATATCGGTGGAGGCCGCTTCGCCAGAGACCCGTTTCCGGGAAACATCATTCCCGAGGGGCGCATGAACCCGGTGGCGCTGCAACTGATGAAATTCTGGCCGCTTCCTAACACGCCTCCGGTTAATCCTTTTACCCAGACAAACAACTTCACCGCGGCGGGCACCAATCCGAGCAACTCGACGAAGTACGATATCCGTGTAGATCATCATTTGCGCCAGAATTGGAGGATGTTTGCCCGCACTTCCTGGCAATGGGGAGACAGCAGGCCTGTGAATTTCTTCGGCAATCCGGGCACTCCCAGCGGGGATGGGCCGAGCATCAACGGAAATAGAAGCGTCAGCATTGATCATGCCATCACCGTCAACCCGACGCTGCTGGTAGACGTCAGATATGGGTTCGGCCGTCGTTTTACCGTGCGCACTCCATTCTCAGCGGGCTTTGACATCACCACGCTCGGTTTTCCCCAGAGCGTGAAGCGCGCCGCAGAAATACAAGCGCTGGAATTCCCGCGCTTTGACATCGCCGGAGTGTCTTCGCTCGGGCAGGCCACGTTCACTGACCTTGTGATCATCCCGATGACGCACAGCTTTAGCACCAACGTCACCAAGACCACAAGCAATCACACGTTCAAGTTCGGCTTGGACTATCGCAAGCTGATGATCAACTTTCTGCAATTGGGTCAGCCTTCCGGACAGTATAGTTTCGATCAGCGCTGGTCGCAGCGCGATCCGAACGCCGCCAGCGCAACGGCCGGCTTTGGCATGGCTTCTCTTCTGATTGGAGTGCCAACGGGTGGCTCGATAAGCCATGATCCAACTCCGGCTTCGGCCAGCTCCTATTGGGGATTTTATTTTCAGGACGACTGGAAGGTCTTTCGGCGACTGACACTGAATCTCGGCCTCCGCTACGATTTTGACGTGCCCCGAACGGAGCGCTTCAACAGACTGAGCATTTTCGATATTAATGCGCCATCGCCTATCGCCGGCAAAGTCCCCGGTTTTGAAAATCTGCGCGGCGCGATGAGTTTTGTGGATGAAAAGCACCGCCGGCAAACTTCGATTGACAAAAATAACTTTGGCCCGCGTTTTGGCTTCGCTTTTCAGGCGAACAAGCTGACGTCGGTGCGGGGCGCCTATGGTATTTATTTCTCACCGTCGGTGATGCAGGCGGCCGGGCACACAGGGACCGCCGGCATGGAAGGTTTCCGCAGCTCAACCGGCTTCATTACCAGCTTGGATGGCCGCATACCGATCCATTTCCTCAACGATCCTTTTCCGGACGGATTTAACTTCCCGACCGGAAATTCGCTCGGCGCGGCGACCTTCTTAGGACTGGGAATCGGTGAGAGCGTGTTTATCGAGCATGCTAATCCTTATATTCAGCAATGGAATTTCAACATCCAACGAGAGCTGCCGGGGGATATCGTATTTGAAGCCGCCTATATCGGGAGCAAGGGTACGCGGCTAATTTGGGGAGAAAGCGGAGTGGTGCTGAACCAGTTGCGGCCCGAGTTTCAGAAGCTGGGGACATCGCTCCAGGACCTGGTAAACAATCCCTTCTTTGGCGTCATTACGAACCCGACGTCGTCTCTGAGCCGTTCTACCGTGCCGCGGGGACAATTACTGCGGCCATTCCCGCAGTACACCGGAGTCAGCGCCTTTCGCAAGCCTTTCGGTTTTTCCATCTATCATGCGCTCACGCTACGGGCCGACAAGCGGTTTTCCAACGGCCTCAGTTTTCTGGCCTCTTACACGAAGGGAAAGCTGATCGATGACGTCTCGACGACTGTTAATTTCCTGGGGCAGTCCAGCTCGCAGCAAAATGCGTACGATCGCAGGGCCGAGCGGGCCGTTTCCACTCAAGATGTGGCTCAAAGGCTGGTGATCAGCCACGTATATGAGCTTCCGATTGGAAGGGGAAAGCCGTTTCTGAACAACTTCGGTCCGGTTGCGAACTGGCTGTCGAGCGGCTGGCAGGTCAACGGCATTACTACGTTCCAAAGTGGAATCCCACTGGTCATCACCAGCGGACAGAACAACGCAGGCATTTTCAGTCCCGGCCAGCGGCCCAATGTCGGCGGGCAAAGCGCCCGGATCACGGCCGGCACCCGAGCGGATCGGATCGCTAAATGGTTTGATACATCGTTATTCACATTTGCTCCCGCGTTCACATTTGGAAATGCTCCACGCACGCAGCCGGACGCTCGCAATCCCGGAACGCGTCTGTTCGATATCTCCATCTTCAAGAACAGCTTTTTCCACGAGGGAAAGTACAACGCTCAATTCCGCGCAGAATTCTTCAATGCGTTCAACACCACGCAGCTTGGAGGACCGGGCACGACGCTGTCTGGGGGAAATTTCGGCGTCATCAGCAGCGCTTCCGGCCCGCGGCAGATTCAGCTTGCTTTGAAGCTGATGTTTTAGGGGAGGGGCCGGCCAGGAATTTCGTAGAGGCGCACGGCCGTGCGCCTCTATTGCTGGATTGGTACTCCTAAATCAGAGTGGTTTGAAACTGAAGCTCCTACGGATTCTTCCCCAACTCCTTCATCAATTCGGCAACGGCCGTCTCAAGCTGCCGGTCGCGGCCCGCCAGATTGTCCTCGGGCGTGTTTTCCACCAGGATGT
>DASYPF010000170.1:0-9409 GCA_036006905.1 Acidobacteriota bacterium | reverse complement strand
CAATTGCGGATTGCGGATTTACCCAATTGCGGATTGCGGATTTACCCAATTGCGGATTGCGGATTTCTCGAACCTCTCAGCAGTCAGCTATTGGCTTTCTAAAAGCTGAGCGTTAAAAACTTCTAATCCGCGATCCGCGATTGGGTAAATCCGCAATCCGAAATCCACAATCCGGAATTGCGTAAATCCGCAATCCGAAATCCGCAATCCGCAATTGGGTAAATCCGCAATCCGCAATTGGGTAAATCCGCAATCCGCAATTGGGTAAATCCGCAATCCGCAATTGGATAAATCCGCAATCCGCAATTGGATAAATCCGCAATCCGCAATTGGGTAAGTCCGCATTCCGCAATCCAAAATTCTGAATTCGAGTCCTCGCTTGCGCATTACTCTTATCTCAGCTAGGCTCAGGCTTGGGGGCATAAAAATATGCATTCATCCAACGGCGCGCCAGCACCGCGCATTGCTGCGCTCGCAACCGCCGTCCCTTCATTCCGCATGCCGCAGGCGAAGGTGAAAGAGATTTGCCGCAGTTACTTTCAGCTCATCCCCCGCATTGAAATGTTATTGAACATCTTCGACAACGCCGAAGTTGAGTTCCGACACTTCTGCTTTCCTCCGGAATACTATCTTTCACCGCGAGCATTTCAGCACAGGAACCAGGATTTTCTCGAGCACGCAATGCTTCTCAGCGACCAGGCCATTGCCGCCGCCCTCAATGGCAGTTCGCTGGAATCCATCGACCATATTATTTATGTAACGACCACGGGTGTAATTACGCCCAGTTTGGAAGCTTACCTCTACAACCGGCTGAAACTGCGTCCTGATGTTCGGCGAACTCCGATTTTTGGAATTGGTTGTGCTGGCGGCGTAAATGCATTGGCTCATGCCCGGGATTTTGCGCTGGCCTATCCAGACTCCAGGACGCTGATCCTGGCCGTCGAACTGTGCGGACAAACTTTCCAGAAAGGCGATTTCAGCGCGAAGAATCTGGTCGCCGTTTCACTCTTTGGAGACGGCGTCTCAGCCGTTGTGGTCGACGGAAAGCAGGGAGAGACAGAAGGACCGCAGATCCTCGGCACCTATTCGGAACTGATTCGTGATTCCCTCGATGTAATGGGGTGGGACGTCACAAGTAACGGCCTGGAATTAATACTCTCTCCAACCGTGGATGATTACGTCCACGATTGTCTCCCCGGAATCACGGATCGCTTTCTCCAACAACAGGAAGTAGAGTTGGCCGACATTGACTACTTTATTTTTCACCCTGGCGGGCCCAAAATTCTGCGGGCGTATCAGGAAGCATTTCAACTCGGTGACGAGGAGCTGCGTTTTAGTCGCCACATCCTTCGCTGCTATGGGAATACTTCGTCTGCGTCGGTGTTGTTCGTGTTGAAAGATGTCCTCGACCACGGCCACCCTCCCCCGGGAGCCATGGGTCTGGTGGCCGCCATGGGCCCCGGCTTTGCGGCCGAGCTGGCGCTGGTCAGGTTTTAGGCATTGGGGATTCCCAAATTGCGGATTGCGGATTGAAAAACCATCCGTCGTCGGTGGTCCGTTGTCAGTTGTCTGTAGCCGCGAAGGCGCGAAGGACGCGAAGGTTTTAGGCCGCGGATGAACGCGGATTGACGCGGATTTAATTAACCACCAAGGACACGAAGTACACCAAGTAGGTTGAAGGCTTAAGTATGAAGGCCGGAGGTCAAGTGCAAGAGCTCCACAAATTTCATTCAGCCTTCATATTTCATCCTTAAACCTTACTTAGTGTCCTTCGTGGTTAATTAAATCCGCGTCAATCCGCGTTCATCCGCGGCCTAAAACCTTCGCGCCTTCGCGGTGATCTCGTCCTCATTCGGCATTCGACCTTCGTCCTTCGTCATTTCGCCATGTCCCACCACTTCGACAGCGCCGCTTTCGGCGTCTCGGGATGATCTTCATAATGGGAAATATCGTTGAACAGCATCAGCCGCGCCCGAGCCGCGTCTTTGAAATCGAGAACATTCAAACAACAAAGATGCTGATCGAGCCGGTCGCGATAGCCCCGCAAATCAAACCCTAGAAAACTTCCAATCAGAAGACGAATGGTGGCCTTATGCGACACCACGAGCACCGCCTGTCCGCTATGCTTCTGGACGATGGACCGCACCTCCGGCAGAGCGCGGGCCAGCACACTTAGCCCCGATTCGCCGCCTACCGGGGCAAAAGTGAAAGGGTCTTCCTCCCACGCTTCGTATTCTTCCTTGAATTCCCGCTCGACTTCAGCTCTGGTGCGCTGCTCCCAGCGACCGTGATCGATTTCACGGATACCCTCGACTGGGTCCACTTTCAAGTTATGGGGTGCTGCCAGAATTTCTGCAGTGCGCATGGTCCGCTTCATGGGGCTGGAGTAGACGGCGGTGATATTCAGCCGGGAGAGACGCTCGGCGAGGCGCGCCGCCTGTTGTTCTCCGGCTTCCGACAGCAGTACGTCACTGGAGCCGGCAAAGCGGTCTTCCGCTGTGAGGACAGTCGCTCCGTGCCTGACCAAGAGAACTCGTGTGCTCATGAAAAAATATGGGGACAGACCCCAATTAATGGAGCCGAAATAAACTTCGCGCCGTTGCGCTTTGCGTTAGATCTTTCACTAAGCATTTTCTCCCAAGCTGCGCCCTTAGTGCCCTTTGTGTCCTTTGTGGTTAAAAAGCTTCACCACCAAGGACACAAAGGACACCACGCTTCCTGCCGACTGCCGCGAAAGGCTTATGAACAATCCGAGCTACAGCAACGGCCGAACCGCCTTTTCGAAGGCAGTATAGTCCTGCCGGCCAAGCATCGTCTGCACGCGCTTGCCCTCTCGATTGAACACAAAAGTGGCGGGAATGACGCCTATCCATTCGGGATCAATGGCGTTGACTAGATTTTCAAAGTTTCCACCGGAGCGAATATAGCTGAGAAAGTCGACCCGGTTAGCGCCAAGAAACTTCTTAACACCATCGATCTGCTCCTGCTCGTCCATGGACAGCAACAGTAGCTGCATTCCCTTTCCCCGATAGTTGGCGTAGAGTTTGACTAGTTCAGGAAATTCTTCCCGGCACGGATCGCACCAGGTGGCCCAAAAATTGATCACCACTACCTCTCCTTTGTGTTTTCGTAGAACTTTCTTCAGACTGCCTTCGTTGATTGGTTCGACGGCAGGAACGGAAGCGTTGTCACCAATTTGTGCTGCTCGACTAGCAGGCTCGGATTGATTCGATTTCACGGAAGGCTCACAAGCAGAATAAACAAGACCAACTGCAAAACAGACAAACAGGAGTACTGGCTTTATAACAACTCTTACCACATAGGCACTCATTGAACGTGACCTCAACTAATACTAAATTCCCGCTGGCGCGCCTGACGGCGTGCGTCGGTCGCGTTAGCGACCCATGAATTTAGCCCGGCCTTTCAAGGCCGGGTGAACGAATCATTAATGTGTTTTTCGTCGCGTAGCGACGATTGAGCCTGACTTGAATCAATCGTCGCTACGCGACGAGATGTTTTCTTTGTCTTCGGCTCCCGGCCTTGAAAGGCCGGGCTAAAATCAGACGCCGCTATGCGGCGCAAACCGCCGCGCCGTCTCATCCGAACGAAGAGCTGAATTGTTTCGTTGAGACGCGGCAGCGCCACGTCTCAACTATGGCAACGGCGCGCCTGACGGCGCGCGGTCAATGCGCCATTGGGTAAACAACGGACGCATCATCGCTTGATGGAGCATCCGAATGCTTTCGTGGTGGGCATAGAAACGGACTTTCCAGCCAGCACCGCCTCGATCGCCGGCTTGGCTTCGTCCGAACTGGCCACGGCGGGATTAGTGGTCGGATTCTTGCTGTTGCCGAGGGCGCCATGATACCGGAGCACCATGCTGCTATCGAGTAGGTAAACTTCGGGTGTCGCGCGCGCGCCCAGCCGATTGGCGATGGCGCTCCCTTCGTCCTTCAATATCAGGAACTTCAATCCTTTCGCCTTGGCATGTTGCGCCACTTCCGCCGCCGGTTCCGTCCGATTGGCGTTGATGGCGACAAACCCGACGGCTTTGCCTTGATGCTCCTCATAAAGCTGTTCCATCACGTGGTTGAAAGCATTCGAGTAGGGACACTGCGTGGCAATAAAAATGACGACCGTTGCATTTTTTCCTTTCGACTGATAAAGCGAATGCGGCTTGCCGTCAGTATCGTTCAACGTAAAGTCGTCCATCTTGTCGCCGATATTGATTTTGCCCTCGCCCGCGCTGGCGCACGCCGTGACAGCTAGAAAACACACGATGAAGGCCCACAGCTTTGCGAATTCAAAGACAAGAGCTTTTCCCATATTCATTTGTCTACTCCCCAAAAAAAGTTTTTTGCCATTTATCATACAACGGATTTCGCCGACCTAAGACTTTACGTCCGCTAATGGTCTTTGAAAAGAGCTCGTAGTCGGAGGCCCGAAGGGCCGGCATTGGCTAGGCCCAGCTGTACGGGCGGTGTTGCCCGAATCGATTTTCTCTGTGAAACCTCGGTGCTCTTTGTGGCTCTGTGGTGATTTCCGTCGAGCTTTTCACCACAGAGCCACAGAGGCCACGGAGGATTCACAGAGATTCACTTTTGGGCAATACGCCCTTACGGCTTTGGAATCAACCAAGGCACCACAAACGCGTAGAAAGTCACGATCAGGCCGACCAGGCAGGCCAGGATAATGCTGTGCTTGAAGACCGCCTTGAAGATGGCGGCCTCGTTGCCCACCTGCTGTGTGGCGACACTGGAGACAACGATTGATTGCGCATCGATCATTTTTCCCATAACTCCGCCGCTTGAGTTGGCGGCAGCCATCAGAATGGGACTCAGCCCCAGTTGCTCGGCAGTCACTTTTTGCAGATTGCCAAACAGCGCGTTGGATCCGGCGTCAGTGCCGGTCAGGGCGACGCCCAGCCACCCGAGCAAAGTCCCAAAAAACGGAAAGGCCACCCCCGTGTGCGTCAGGCTCAACCCCAGGACGGTATCCATGCCGGAGTATCGCGTAACAAAGGCCAGCCCCGCCATAAAACTAATTGCCAACAATGAGGGGATCAGCTCGACAAGCGTCTTCATAAAGATGCGGGAGATTTTCCCCATGGACAAACCGAGAAGCAGGGCCGCCAAAATCGTCCCCAGAAAGATGGCTGTTCCCGGCATGGCGAGAATATTCAAATCCGCGGTGGCTGTTTCCGGCGCGGCGGCCGGGACCACAGGCGGGACACGCATTACGATGTTATGCAAAAACGGCATCGGCTGACGAAGAGCCGCAAAGCTCAAGATTTTGTTTACCGTCGGCATGCCTGTAACAAAAATGAAGATCGAAGCAAGAATGAAAGGCGACCAGCCTTTCAGAACAGCCCCGGTCGAATGATGCCGCGCCCCACTGACTGATGACCGATGACTGATGGCTGATGACTGACCACTGACGACCTCTGACCGCTGACTGCGGGCTGATGACTGATGACTGATGACCGATGACTGATGACCGATGACTGACACCGATTGCGGTCCACTGTGCTCGAGTATGGTCTTCGGTTTCCAGACTTTCAAAAATGCCACCATCACCAGCAGGGAAAAGATCGCTGCCACAATATCGACCAGACCGCTCTCCTGAAAGTTGGACCAGTAGAACTGCATTCCGGCAAACGAAAGACCGCTGACGGCCAGCGCCGGCCAGATCTCGCGCGTCTGCTTCCCGTTGACCATGCTGCGCACCAGCCACAACGGCAGAATCGCCGACATGACCGGCAAGATCCTTCCTGCCATGGCGCTAAGCGCTGCTTCCGGCAGGCCGGTGACTCCAGTCAGCACGCGTATCGGATTGCCCACCCCTCCCCAGGCGACAGGCGCTGTGTTGGCCAGCAGGCAGAGCGTGGCTGCTTGAAACGGATGGAATCCGAGGCCAATCAGAAAAGATCCCGCAATGGCCACTGGCGCGCCACCGCCGCCGGTTCCTTCCAGGAATGCACCGAAACAAAACGCGATCAGAATCAACTGCAACCGCCTATCCGACGAGAGCGCGGCGATAGACTCTTTCATTACCTGAAACTGTCCTGTTTCAACGGCGACGTTATAGAGAAATATGGAGGCGATAATAATCCAGGCGATGCGCAGCAGACCAAAGATAAACCCGAGCGCCGCCGAACTGCCCACCAGCGCTGCCGGCATGCGAAACACTGCCAGCGCCACGACAACCGCCATAAGCAATCCGCTGAGAGCTGCCACCCAGACGCGCTTCTTAAGGACCAGCATTACGAAAAAGAGCGTCAGCACCGGAAGCGCCGAGATAAATACGGAAAGCGGCTCAAAGTGGAGCGGATTGTAGTTTTGGTACCAGGGCGCCATTTGTGAACTCGTCAAGTTGATTGCGGATTTCTCCAATTGCGAATTGCGGATCTGTCAATTGCGGATTGCGGATTTCGGATTGCGGATTGCGGATTAGAAGTTTTCAACGCCTCAGCTCTTACCATAGCCAATGGCCGACAGCTGACTGCTGAGAGCTCGAGAAAATCCGCAATCCACAATTGGATAAATCCGAAATCCGAAATCCGCAATCCGCAATTGGGCAAATCCGCAATCGCTACGGCCGTATCACCGTTCCATCCCGCCGCCGCGTCGTTCCCCAACTGTGATCGAACGTAGTTCCTGACGGGTAAGGAAACTTGGCGGCCAGCTTTTCATCGATGTCGATGCCAAATCCGGGAGCTTCGGTCGCGTACAAATAACCGTTCTTGATCTCAGGGCAACCAGGAAACACTTCTCGCGTTTCCGGCGGAAAGATGTACCCTTCGTGTATCCCAAAATTGTAGCTGGCTAGCTCCAGAGCCAGCCCCGCTGCATGCCCGACGGGCGAAACGTCTCCCGGTCCGTGCCAGGCGGTTTTGACGCCGAAGAATTCCGCCAGCGCCGCCACTTTGCGCGCCATAGTCAGCCCGCCGATCTGCGAAAGGTGGATGCGGATGTAATCAATCAGCCGGTTGGCAATCAGCGGCACGTATTCATGCTGAGTGTTGAAAAGCTCCCCCATCGCCAGCGGCGTGCTCGTCTGCTGGCGCAACAGACGGAAGTGATCGTTCTCTTCGGGGGGCAGTGGATCTTCAAGAAAGAACAGGCGATACTTTTCCAGCTCCTTGGCGAGATTGATAGCTTGATTGGGCGTGACCCGTTCGTGCACGTCGTGCAGTAGCTCCACTTCATCCCCCAGTTTTATTCGCAAATGCTCAAATAACTTCGGCACGACTCTCACGTAAGGCGAAGAGTCCCAGATTGCCCTGGGGTTTGTCGGACCTACAACGTCTCCGGTCGCCGGCACGCTGCGGCCGGCGCCGGCGCCATAAGTTGCCAGCCCGGGAACCGCCACCTGGACGCGGACGTGGCGGTATCCTTGCTCCATCGCTTTGCGCGCGTTGTCTTCCACCTCTCGGAAATCGCGCCCGCTGGCATGAAAGTAGAGGTCGGCTGCGAAGCGGCATTTTCCACCAAGCAGTTGGTAGACAGGCATATTGGCGCGTTTCCCCTTGATGTCCCAGAGAGCCATATCAACGCCGCTCATCGCATTGAACAGAACGGGGCCATTCCTCCAATAGGAGCTGACATAGGAAGATTGCCAGATATCTTCGATCTCGTCGGGATTCCGCCCCGTTAGGAACGGCTTCAAGTATTGATCGACGGCCGTCTGCACCGCGTAAGCTCTCTGCGTGAAGGTAGCGCATCCCAGTCCGTAAAGACCCGGCTCGCTGGTCATCACCTTTACAATCACCAGCCGAATCCTGTTCGGCGCGGTGAGAATGGTTCTAATGTCGGTGATCTCGAGCTTCGGAAGACCCTTGGTAGCGGCGGGCTTTTCCTGAGGCCTGACCGCCGCCATAGGACCGCGCGGCGAAAATAAATTCGCGCCCCCGACTGCCGCGCCAGATGAAAGCCATCGCAACAGATCGCGTCGATGCATGATCGACCTCCTCAGATTTTCAGGTGAGATTTAGAAGCCGATTCTAATGTCTTAAGCCTTCCAATGAAAGCGTTCTTCGCTGGGAAGTCTTTGGCTCCACCGGCGCGAGAAGGTGAGAAAAAAATTGAACCACCAAGGACACCAAGGACACCAAGCAGCTTTCAGTTTCCAGTGATCAGCTTCGGGCTAAGGCCGAGATATTCGCTAAGTTACAGCAAAGCCGATCACCGGAAGCTGAAAGTCCCTTGGTGTCCTTGGTGTCCTTGGTGGTTGATTTTTTCTCACGTTCCCAGTCCAGCGGAGGCCCAAAGAAATGTCCAAATCTCTCGCGCGTCATAAGGCGGACTAACCCAGCGGCAAACTGCTGAGCTATTTGCAATCACCAATTTAGTACAATCCGCTCTGGCTTTAGAACGCTGATGCGCAGACTTCATCTGCTCGAAATCGAGGACCAACGCTGGTGTCCCGTTTCTATTCGGGATGCAATCACCGACCTGCTTCAGTTTGCTTTGAATCTGGGGAATAACTACGCCTGTGTGGTTCCGCGGCTGCGGCGAGCCCTGGAGCGCACTGGAACGCGTCGCATCATCGATCTTTGTTCCGGGGCCGGTGGCCCATGGCTGGGGATACTTCGAGCCTTCGAAGAAAATGAAAAATTCCAAATCCAGGTATGCCTCACTGACAGGTACCCAAATATAGCGGGTCTGCAGCGCATCCAAAAAGCCTCAAACAACAAGATCAACTACCGCAAAGATTCAATCGACGCCACCAACATTCCTGCCGAATTGAAGGGTTTTCGCACCCTGTTTACTTCGTTTCACCATTTTCGACCCAAAGACGCCAAGAAGATTCTCAGAAACGCCGTCCAGAACCGACAAGGAATTGGGGTCTTCGAGGTGGCGCGGCGGCATCCCTTAGCCTTGCTCGGACTTTTGTTGCTTACGCCGTCCATCTTCCTGATCACTCCCTTCATACGGCCTTTTCGGTGGTCAAGGCTGCTATGGACATATCTGATCCCCGTCGTCCCCATCATTACTTTATTTGACGGGGTAGTCTCCTGCCTGCGCGCTTATACGCCGGCCGAGTTGCGCCAATTTACAGAGGAGCTTGCCGGATCCCGTTACATGTGGGAGATTGGTGAAGAGTCCAGTTACAGCGGGCTCCCGCTTGTGCCGATTACGTATTTGATTGGTTATTCTATCCAAGACCAGGTCGGAGAATAGACGCCGAAGGAGTCACGGCGCGGCGAAGCCGCGCGGAGGAGTTTGGACATTTCCGGGGCCACAGGCGCCACGCATGTCAGAGCCCGGAGCGTAAGCGACGGGTCCCGCCCACGTGGCAATCTGCGGGACCCGTCGCTTACGCTCCGGGCTCTGACATATCGGTGAGCTACCCACGGCAGAGCCCGTACGTTAGTGCGGGGTGACGCATGCCCCCGGCGTGCCAGCAC